>CAMPBM010000021.1 GCA_946637865.1 uncultured Lachnospiraceae bacterium
CTCTAGAGCTCAAAGTGCTAAGCTTAGAATTTTTGAGAAAGAGTGAGGTGAACTAATCAATGGCAGATAGGTTTTATGGATATCAATATGATACTACTCCTAGGAAACTTAATTCTGATTATGCACCATATAAGAAAGGATATCCGAAGAAAGATGAACCTGTAACTACCAATAGAAGTCGTTCTAAAAATAAAAGAAAAAAAACAATTGGAGCTGAAGATATAAAAAGTAAAAAAAGAGATACTTTACAAAATAATGCACAAAAGAAACAAGTTCCTAAAAATGTAGGAAAACAGGTGGGAATAAAACAAAATAAAGAACAAGTAGATGTACCAAAGACTAATGCAGGTAATCAAAAGAAAAATACAGAAGATAGTACACAGAAGGTTAAGTCTACAAAAGAAAGTGTTAAGGCTAAATTGAAGATTGTAGCTTTTTTAGTGACGGGTTTTTCAGTTTTGTTTGCAATTAGTTATCAAAATTCTTTGATTAGCGAGAGCTTTAATAAAAAGGAACAATATAAAAAAGAAATGGAAGCGTTAAGAAAGACTAATCAGCAAATTGAAGTTAGCATAGAAAATAATTTGAATTTAAACTATATTGAGCAGGCGGCTAAAGATAGGTTAGGTATGCAAAAATTAAATAATGAACAAAAAATATATGTAAGCTTACCTAAAGAAGATTACGTTGCTCCAGCTGCTGAGCAAATTGTTATAGAAGATAATATGAGCTTTTTTGAAAGATTGTTCAAAAATATATGGAAATAGAGGTCATGGTAGCGCGTTTACTATGACCTCTGTTTTCTCAATTATTCTTCCAAACTCCATTCTTATATTCCTTATAATAGTCAATATGTCTCCTTGCCAGCAATAATTTTCTTTTGAAATTCGTATCCTTCTTATATTTTATAGGATTAACAACATCTTTGCCCCACAATGAAAGGGCTTTTTTCTTAAAAGTATCATTTACTATATACTTCTTCAAAACTCCTTTTGGCACAAATGATAATAAAACTTCTTTATCAATAACCTTAAAATCCATTTCCTTATTATTAATTAAATCATCCACCAATACTTTAACCAAATTATAACCAACAGGAGTGATGTAGTAACTACATCTACCTTGTCTTGCATTGATTTCTAATACTTTGAATTTTTTATCCCTATAATCATACTTCATATCAAATTCTGCAAAGCCTTGATATCCTATGTTTTCCATAAATGTTTTTATAGTTTTTATCATTTCATCATTTGTTCCATACTGATTAAACCCATTTATCAAAACAGCAGCATTTCCAACCATCGTTTTAGAGTGTTCTTGAAGTCCTATTTGTGCAAATGAAATTAGCTTAACCTTCTTATCTTTTCCACAATATACTACACTATCAAATAGGTAACTATCATCACCTGGAATGAACTCTTGCAAAATTAAAGTATCTTTATAACCACTTCTTACAATTTTTTTTATGATATCTTCCAATTCATTTTGTGAATTAACTTTATAAATCTTATTTTTTCCATCAAAACTAATATGGTTATATTCTATAACGTTACTTGGTTTTATTATAACTGGATAGGTAAATTCATCTTCTACCCTAGATGGATTAGAACAATCATAGTAAACAGTTTTTGGAAAATCTAATACGGAATTTTCGTATGTTTTATAAAAAGTTTCTTTCATTATCAAACTGTCTATAATGTCAATACTTGGGTAATTGTGGACAAATTGATTATTTATAATATCTCGATTCTTGCTGATGAAGGCTGCGTAAGTTTCATTTGAACTGATTAGTAGTATTTTTTTATTAGGATGCTTCAATCTAAAGCTTTCAATTGCGTTTAGAAAGCCCTGCTCGGTCCAAATTGAATCATCATAGGTTACATTTAAAATATTAGTATATTTGGTATAAATCATGGGGGATTTTCCAAGTAAATTTGCTTTTTTTCCATAAGCTTCGTGGTAGCATCTAGCCATATAGTAAGCATTCGCATCTGTACCTACAATTAGTATTTCAAAATCCATTAATATTCCTCCTTAAATTAATAATTAATTTCTGTGTATTTATTATTATCTTTATATACTCTGGGTACACGATTTCTTATATTTGTAAATAAGGTGTAACTACTAATTCCACATTGACTGGCTACAGTTTTTACAGAAAGAGTATCATCATCAATCAGTGTTACTTTATCGTAAAGTTTTACAGTATTATCTACTAAAACAGAAATCATATCCATACAAACTTCGCCAACAACGTCATATTTTTTATTATTTATTATTACATTTTTTATACTCTTAGGAATTCCGTCAGCATAACCTATGGGAACTGTTGCAATTACAGAATCGCAGGTAGCTGTGTATAATGCTCCATAACCTACAAAACTACCTTTTTGAATATGATGGATATCAATAACTTCACTATAAAGTTTTACTGCAGTTTGCAATTTTAAATTATTTGTAGTAAAAGTTGGACTTATTTGTAATTTCTTTTTATTTAAATTATTCCTTAAATTTCGTAAGTCAGCACGTATTCCAGAACCACTTGTCATGCTTTGTGACATTCCATACATTACTATTCCAAGTCGAATTCCATTGCAGAAGGAAATCTTTTTATGATTGACAAGGGTTAAAGACCTTCCCATATGTACAATAGGAATTTTTGATAAGTCAACATCTTTAGTAATTTCTTCAAATTTTTCTAACTGATTGTCCCAGTGCTTATCATTAATTCCACTTGTAGCAAAATGTGTGTATATTCCTTCTAGAAATAAACTAGAATTACTAGTTAGTGCTGTCATTAAATTATTTAAGTCGGTGCGTGAATTAATCCCTAGCCTACTCATTCCTGTATCCAATTTTACATGAATTTTTAAAGTTTTAGGTAGTTTAATTGTTATCAACTCACTGAAGTATTCCATATTTGATACGGTTATTGTAAGGTTATATTTTATGCACTTGTCTAAATACTCTAAATGGATTGGTTCTAATATCAATATAGGAACTTCCACATTGTATTCACGTAATTTTATAGCTTCTTCAAGTGAGGATACTGCTAGGTAATTAATGCCTCCCTCTATTAGACTATTTATTATATAGCCACCATGACCGTATGCATTTGCTTTTACAACACCAAAGTAGTATTGGTAATCAGGGTAGTTTTCTTTTATATTTATAATGTTGTTTTTTAATTTTTCACAATCAACTTCCAGATATGTTCGTCTATACATTTTTTTACCGTGATATATTTTGTATATCACTTCTCCTTTCAAAAAATTATAGTTGTATTATATCATAAATTTTATGGTTGTCTAGCAATTTGAAACATTTGGGGACGGTCTTTTTTTGTTTCAGTTTTGAAACAAAAAAAGACCGTCCCCAAATGTTTCACTAAGTCCTTAAAATTTTTTGACAAATGTTGACATAATGCTAAAAATATGCTATAATCGCAATATCGTAATTATTTAAGGAGGTTCGATAATTTTAAAAAAGTTCATAAGTCATCCATCTAATCCGTATAAAGCTTAATATGAAAGGATTGTTAAAATGAACAAACAGCAGAAAAGAAAAACACCTTGTTCAAGCGAGGCAATGGAAAAGCTCATTGAAAACTTCCACACAGAATGGAGGAATGGCTATACCCTTAAGGAAATTGCCGAAAAATATGGCGTAGATAAGTCTTCAGTTTACAAAAGACTTGAAGAAATCGCTAAAAGAAACGGCGTATCAAGGGATTATTATTCCGAGAGAAACCATGCAAAAAGTAGCAAAATTGTTCGGCACTCAAACTCAGTTGATGAGTATGAGAATTCTATTTGTCAGCTGGATGAGCTATTTTCAAAAATCGTAGCTGATGTCAGAGGAACAAAAAACATTATTTCACAAATACAAAAAATGTATACTGCATGTAACACAAACAAGGAGGAAGAATGATGGCAGTAAAAAACGGTAAGGAATGGTCACCTAGAGCTGTACAGGAATGTATCAACAGAGGTCTTGATGAAAACCAATTTATCGAAGTGTATGGATTCACAGGAATGGAGGATCTTCGGAAAAATCTGAAGAAACTCTATAAATATGGATATAAATCCATATTAGCAGAAATAAAAAAGAATCGTAAAAAACCGTACAACAACAAGAAAAAGAAAAACGTTGATATTCCACAAGCAATGGAATCAGCGGTTCAGGTTCCTGAAAAGGACACGGTTGCTGTGATCCAAAATACACAAATACCTGTAGTTGAAAATCTTCCTGTAGACTCACAAGATTTGCCCCAGGTAGAAAATCTGGTAGTATCTAAATCAAGCGAAACAGAGGTAGTTGTTGAGAAAAAAGATGAGGATATGAATTCTATCGAACAAGTACCAAAGTCAGATCAGCGTGAAGAAAATATTGAAAACAAAGAAGACGTGTACTCTGTAGAGAGTCTGAAAGTAGAAATCGCTAACACGAAAAATCAACTGGAGGACTTAAAAAAAGCACGAGAAGCTTTAACTCAGACAAACAGCGAGGCTTCTCAGAAACTTCAGAATGTTAACAATCAATTGACTCAAATGGAGGATGAAATCCTCAAACTCAAAGCTACAGCTATTGAAAGCTTTGAAGTTATGATGGATACTTCAAAGAAGCTCGAAGAGAACTCCAACTGTACGAAAGTGCAAAAGGAGAAACTTTCACAACTCGAACTTGAGTTAAGAAAACTCCAGACCACAACAATATGTTGCTCGGCAGACGAAAACCTCGGCAAGTTCGACTATTACGTTGATACTGTTGATGTTGATTCATCAGAAATTCAGCGTAAGCTCTCAGAAATTATGATGTCAGATTTTGGAGAGCTAATAGAAGAGTTCTCGTTAAAGCAAGTAAAACAACTTGCAAAAATCCTTCTTGTATATGAAACAGTGAAGGAAGGCACCGATTCAAAGGTACAACTGGTCTTCAAAGAAAGAAACGACCTTACAGTCGCAATCGAATTGATGACTGGCACTCACGTTAAGATAATACCTAACTAAAAAGAGAGTTTGTATTATTTACTGTGTAAATTTTATACTAATACCTAAAAAATAACATCTTGCAATTATTTTACACACTGATTAATACACTCTCAAAAAAGATATCGAACCAAAAAAGGCTGACCATACTGGTCAGCTTTTTTCACCTCTTTATTTCAACAACAGTAACACCCATTTCGCCTTCACCAAATGTACCTAACCTAAAGGATTTCACATGAGGATGTTTCTTTAAAAATAAATGTATACCATTACGAAGCTTTCCTGTACCTTTGCCATGAACGATTCTAACAGTTTCTAAATTTGCCAAGTAGCAGTCATCTAAATATTTATCAATAATAAATATAGCATCTTCAACATTTTGACCAATTACATTTATCTCCGGAGAGATTGATTTCGATTTCATTTCTGAAGATGATTTATACTTATAAGCAGAATTTGAAAAACTATTATTGGAGGTACGTGTTGATTTAGAATCACTAGCTAATTTAGAATTTTTAGGCATTTCTAAATTACTAATTTTCACATTAGTTTTTGTATTCCCAAACTGAACTATTACTTCATTATTTTTGTTAGGTAATGTTAAAACAGTACCAAGCATATTAAATGGTTTGACCAATACATCTAAACCTACTGATATTTCAAAATCCTCTGCTTTTTGTGTATCCTTGTCTGAAATGCTAGAAGTCAAATGCGCTTTAATATCAGAATTTAATTTATCGCGTAAATGATTCGCATTTTTTAGTGATTCCTTATTACCATTTTCGTACATATTGTTCAGCTCTTTTATAATATCATTAGCTTCTTCTTTTGCAGAAATTAAAATATTGCGAGCCTCATTTTTAGCAGTATTTATGATATTATTCCTTTTTTCTTCAACATCAGATATATTACTCTCTAACTGTTTTCTTAGTAATTCAATTTGATTAGAGTTTTTTAATATTTTCTCTTTTTCCTTCTCTATTAGCAATTTATCATCATAAATATTTTTAATTAATTCCTCAATGCTGATACTATCATCACTTAATAAGCTCTCTGCTCTGTCTAAAATTTCTTTAGGTAACCCTAATTTTTCGCTTATAGCAAAAGCGTTACTCTTCCCTGGAACACCGATTAAAATTTTATATGTAGGACGTAAGTTTTCAATATCAAATTCTGAACTTGCATTTTCAAATCCTTCTGTAACTAATGCGTAATGTTTTAATTCAGAATAGTGTGTGGTAGAAAGAGTTAGAGCTCCTTTATTGTAGAAATTTTCTAGTATGCTTATAGCAAGATTTGCACCTTGAATAGGGTCTGTTCCAGAGCCTAGTTCGTCAATTAAAATAAGGCTATTTGAAGTTGAATCGTGTAATATATCTATAATATTTATCATATGTGAAGAGAATGTACTTAAAGATTCTTGTATACTCTGTTCATCACCTATATCAGCAAAAATGTTATCAAATACATAAATACTACTGTTTTCCTTAGCAGGAATATGAAACCCACAGTATGCCATTAAGCATAAAAGTCCTACAGTTTTTAATGTAACGGTTTTTCCTCCTGTATTTGGTCCTGTTATAATTAGCGATTTAAAGTTTTTACCTAAATTAATGTCTATTGGAACAACAATTTCAGAATTTATTAGAGGGTGTCTTGCTTGTTTTAAATCTACAATTTTTTCATCATTTATCACAGGCTCAATAGCGTCTAAACGTTTAGAAAATTTTGCTTTTGCAAATATTAAATCTATTTTACCAATAGAAATTATAGTTTCTTTAATATTATCTACAATAGGATATAGTTGTTTTGACAGATTTTCTAATAGTTTTTCTATTTCAATACTTTCTTCTAATTTGATATTATTAATTTGGTTATTCAAGTCGAAAACAGAAGTAGGCTCAATATATACGGTAGATCCACTAGCAGAAATATCGTGTATAAGTCCATTTATGTTTTCCTTATATTCAATTTTTACCGGAATAACATATCTATCATTTCTTATTGTAACAATAGGCTCCATTATGTATTTTGAGTAGCTTGATGAGTGTATAAATGAATTTAACTTTTCTTTTATTCCGCTTTCAAGCCTGCGCCTATTACGTCTTAAAGAATTAAGAACTTTTGAAGCGTCATCGGAAATATTAAATTCATCTAGAATTGCTCTTGTAATGTTGGTATATATTTCATGGTTGAAGTATAATGTTTCAAATAGAGTGTTTAATAGTAATTCTGAGAATTCTTTATTTCCATTTGAGGAAACGTTTTGTTCTTTTGAACAAGTTTCTAAATAAGTATTATAATAGTTTTTTAAATTATTAGAAATACCCAATATTTTTGCAATTGTTAAAAGTGCTTTTGGAGCCAATGAAATATAACTTTCTAATTTTTTTATATATGGCTCTACATTATCAAATTCGTCTAATGGAAGATTTCCATATTTTGTTATTAGTAAATATGCTTCGGAGGTTTCTTTTAACATTTTTTTTACTTCTGCTGAATTACGAGATGGAAGTAATTGATGTGAAAATTCTTTACCTATGTAAGTTACACAATGTGTAGATAATTCTTCTAGTATTTTGTTAAATTCTAGCTTGGTTAAATTTGAATTCATTATATGTCTCCTTTTATAAATAATAAGGGTATTATAGCATAATTTGTTATGGAGTTCAATGAGAAATGGAACTAAATTTCAGAGGCTACCTGCAAAAGTTACAATCCTTGGGCTTTTGCAATAAGCCGTCCAATATAAGAATTATGTAATCACAAAAAAACATATTAACATTCCGCAAACTTGCTGGCTCGGCTTTATCAAAAGGCAAAAGGAATCTACGAAACAGTGCAAAGTTTTAATACTGTCAATTTCTTTTGCTTCTTTTGACAAACCTTGCCAATACTTTAGCGTTTAGGACTCCATTGTTAATATGTTTTTTTGCTCTTACATAATTCTTATATTGGACTACTCAGTAATAATGGCTGACCTGTAACGCAAAAGCAAACCGCCTGAATTGTAACGTTTTATAAAAAATATTGCATTAATCAAATACATTTGCTAAAATTATAATGATTAAGATAATAAAAAAAGTAAATTTAGGTTTTAGAATTTATAATAGTTGCTGTTATTTTAATCAAATTTTGTGCCTATAGGAAAAGAAAGGTTGATAAATATGGGAAATAATAGAAATTATGAAGAATTATATAGGAATTTTTATAGAGATTTGTATAATAATAGTGTACCTAATTATGCAAATCAAGAACTAAAATATTATATAAATAGTAGAAAAAAAAGATTAGAAATGTTAAATTTAAAAGAAGAACATGATATAGATTCTGATAATAGTGGTATACACAGTAGTAATAATAAGTTTTCCGAAATAGTAGGAATATCCAAATATAATTCAAAGAATTATTATAGTTGTTTTAATCGTACAAAAAAATATATTAATGAAGGCAAGGTAATATATAAGAAAAAAGAGAGAATATATTTTTTTGAGACGATATATGATATTTTGGATAAGCCAAACAAATCTAATTTTCTCTATAATTGCCCTAATTGTGGTGCACCATCAGAACTGAAAGAACTCGAAGCAGATGGTTGTAAATATTGCGGTACTAAATTTATAATGGATGATTTATTTCCAAGAGTATCAAATTATTATACTATGCTTGATATGAATGTATCTTTAGAAGATAGAAAAAAGTTTATGATTAAATGCGGTTTTTTGTCTGGTATTGTGCTTACAACTTGGTTTTATTTTTCTAATAATGAAAGCATTCCAAATATAGTAGCAAAAATAATATCAATAATTATTGTTTTTGCAATAACCTACCTTGTTGGAACCTTTATAGGAGCAATGTTATCTTTTAACAATATGTTATTAAAAACTATTAAATCAATTTCTATAAATTCAGATATAATATCTATTAACCAAAGTTCAAAAGATGAAATAAATAAAACATTAAAACAATATAATCTTAACTTAGAATATGAATATTTTGAAAGTAAAGTTTTATCGCTAATAAGAAACATATTACTTAATGATGATAGGAACTCATTGCCACAAAACAATATAAAGGATTTAGATAAAAGATTTGATAATTTAGTTGATATAGTATACAGACAAGTAATGAAATTAAAAGATATTAGTGTAATAGATAATAAAATTGTTATTAACATGTATGTTTATTTGAATAATGATTATTTTATTGATGGAAAAATTGTTAATAAAAACGATTGCCTGCTAGTAACAATGAGGCATAATAATGATTATAAAATTGATACAGAGTTTTTATTATCTGCAGTAAACTGCAAAAATTGTGGAGGTAGTTTTGATGCAACGCACCAAAAAAAGTGTCCATATTGTGGTACGCCATACGATTTAGAGAAGGATGATTGGGTTGTAGATAATATTCAATATTAAACTGTAACCAACAGTAACAAATAAGACAAAAAATTTTATAAAACACTTGAAATATATGGAAAAAAAGTATATAATAAAGTAGCAATATAAATAAAAGCAAAAGAGTGGGAACAAATCCCACTCTTTAATTGTAAATTAAGAGGAGGAATATATCTTGGCTAGTATTGAAGAAAAAGTAGAATCTCTTATAAAAGAGCCAATTGAAGCCTTAGGGTATCAATTGTATGATGTTCAATATGCAAAAGAAGGGAAAGATTATTTTTTAAGAGTATTTATAGAAAAGCCAAATGCAACAATTAGTTTGGAGGATTGCGAAAAAGTAAATAATGAAATCGAGGAGATGCTTGATACGGCAGACTATATTAAAGAGCAATACTTTTTAGAAGTTTCTTCAACAGGAGTTGAGAAAATAATAAGAAAAGAAAAGCACCTGCAAGAAAACATTGGTGAGTACATAAATGTTAAGCTATTTAAACAAGTAGAAAATAGCAAAGATTTTGTGGGGATTTTAAAAAAGTTTGATGATGAAGTCATTTATATAGATGTAGATGGAAATATTGTTGAACTAGAAAGAAAGAATATTTCATTAATAAAAAAATATTATGATTGGGAAAATGAAATATAAATAAAACTTAAATTTAAAATATTGCAAGCTTATTACGAACTGTAAAATAAAAAAAGTTAAAATAAATTAAAAAGAATATATATTAAGGGAGGAATTAAAAAAATGAAAAAAGGGGCAAAAGCAAAACCAAGCAAAGCAATAGATAGTAAAGAGATGTTGTTAGCTATGGATGAGTTAGAAAAAGAGAATGGAATGGAGCCAGGAAGTTTGTTAGAATCAATTGAAACAGCCTTAGTAACAGCCTATAAAAGAGATTGCGATTCAACAGCAGATAATGTAAAAATAGTTATGGATAAAGAAACTGGTGACTTTCATGTATTAGCAGAGAAAGAGGTTGTAGAGGAAGTTGAGGATTCAAGTGTACAAATAAATTTGACAGATGCAAAAAAATTAAACAAAGCCTTAGAAATTGGAGATACTGCACAGGTTGAAATTATGCCTAAGAATTTTGGGAGAATTGCTGCTGGAACTGCAAAGCAAGTAATTATACAAAAAATAAGAGAAGCATCAAGAGAATACTTGTTTAATGAATTTAGCGATAGAAAGGGTGAAATTGTTTCAGGTTTAATACAAAAAGCTGATGGCGGAATCGTTGTTGTAGACTTAGGAAGACTTGAGGGAGTTATGCCATTAAAAGAACAAGTTCAAACTGAAAAATATCATGTAAACGATAAAATAAGAGCATATGTACTAGATGTTGAAAAAGGTGCAAAGGGTGCACCTCAAGTTATAATATCAAGAGCACATGCAGATTTTGTTAGAAAATTATTTGAGCTTGAAATACCAGAAATATACGAAGGTGTTATAGAAATAAAAAGCGTTTCAAGAGATGCTGGAAGCAGAAGCAAGGTGGCTGTGTATTCTCCAAACGAGAATATAGATCCAGTTGGCTCTTGTGTAGGACAGAAGGGGATTCGTATACAAAATATTATAAATGAATTAGGTGGAGAGAAAATAGATGTTATTGAATGGAATGCAGATCCAGCAATATTTATTTCTGCAGCATTACTACCAGCACAGGTTTTAGCGGTAGATGTTAAGGAAGAAGAAAAATTTGCACAGGTAATAGTTCCAGATGATCAATTGTCTCTAGCAATTGGAAAATCAGGACAGAATGCTAGATTGGCAGCTAAGTTAACAGGTTGGAAAATTGATATAAAGAGTGAAAGTCAGTTTAGAAAAATACTTGCTGAGGCACAGGGTGAGGCTACAGAAAAAAGTGACGAGGATAATTTAGAAGAAAAAAATGTAGTTGAAACTACAAATGAAATAGAAGATGTAAATAATAAAGAAAATGTTGAAATTCAGGAAACTTCTGAAATAGGCGAAGCTTGTGAAAAACAAGAAACTTCTGAACTAGACAAAGCTGATGAAAAGCAAGAAACACCTGAAATAAGCGAAACTTCTGAAGAAGATGAATAGAAAAAACTTCTGAAACTTCAGAAGAACAACTTAAGAAAAGTTTAAAATATATTATTTATAGAAGGAAGTGAATATTTTGAAAAGTGTACCACAAAGAACCTGTATAGGTTGCGGTGAAAAAAAAGATAAGAAAGAATTTATCCGAATAGTCAAGGATAACCAAAACAATATAAGTATTGATAAAACAGGCAAAGCAAATGGTAGAGGGGCATATATTTGCGATAATATTGATTGTCTTGAAAAGGCTATTAAGAATAAGAAAATAGAAAAAAGCTTTAAAATGAATATTGAGGAAAGCGTTTATGAAGCTTTAAAAGATGTAATTGGTGGTAAGTAATTTTTCGAAAGATAATAAAAATAAATGGGGGTGATATTATTGGGTAAGATTAAAATACACGAGATAGCGAAGGAATTAGGCTTAACCAGTAAACAAATAATAGAGAAGGCAAATAGTTTGGGGATAGAAGTGTCTAGCCATTTGAGTTCTATAGATGAAAATCAAGCAAAGGCAATAAAAAAGGGTTTTGGCTTTATTGCAGAAGGTGTAAATGCAGATAAGGCATTAAGGAAAGAGAAGAATAAAAAGGCAAAAGACGATAAAAAGAATACTACTCCTGTTATAATAAGAAGAGAAGTAATTATAAATGATGAAAATAAAAAAGTAGATGAAAAACCTAAGAATAACAGAAGTGATGTTGGATTTGTAGAAAGAAATAAAAATCAAGATTTTAACATAGTATACAGAAATAAAACCACTAAACCAATGACAGTTAGTGAATTATTTGGAATAAAAGATAATAAAAAGGAAAAAACGGAAATTAAAAAAGAAGATTTAAAATCTAAAAAAATAGAGGATAGTAAAGCAGTAAAAGAACTTAATAATAAAGTGGAGGTTAAAGAAAACAAAATTGAAAAGGTTGCTGTGAAGACTGATAATGAAGATAAAGAAAGAAAAAAAGATGAAGTAGAGATAATAAATACAAGAGAAGAAAAAGAAAAAAGTAATGATAAACTAGCTCAAGACAAAGAGAATATTGTTGAAAAAGTTCAGAAAGTTGGTCCAGTAGCAAGCAATAATGATACAAATATTCAAAAAGATAATAATATTGAAAAAAAGGAGAAAACAGGGGTAACTGAAAATAAAAGTATGGAACAAACAGTAAAAAAAGAATATATTAATAATAACAATAATGGACACAGAAGAAATGATAATTATAACCAAAACAAAAATAATAATTTCAATGAAAAAAATAATAATTATAATGATAGATATAACCAAGATAGAAATAAAGGCAATAAAGATAGTAATGGTTATCAAAATAATAAAAACAATAATTATAGAAACAGTAATTATAACAGAAATAGTAATTCTAATAATAATAGTAATAATGGTTATAATAATTATGATAGAAAGAATAATGGCGAAAATAATTTTAATAGAAACCAAAATAATAAATTTCAAAGAGATGGATTCAATAAAAACAACTATAACAGAAATGACTTTAAGCAAAATGATTTTAACAAAAGTGGAAGAAGACCTCTTGATGAAAAAGGAATTGATAAAAATATAAAAGATATAATGTCAACTGAAATTGTTGAAAAAGAATCACAAAGAGATTATAATAGCAGGTCAATTGACAAGGCAAAACAAATAAAAATTGAGGAAAATAGAGGTAACAAAAAGAATCCTAAATCTAAGAAAAATGGTAGATTTGAAGAATTTGATGGTGGTAAATTAAAAGGATTAAAGCAAGTTAACAAATTATCAAATATGTTCGATGAACAAGACGGTGGGATGCTAGATTATTACGACCTATCAAGTGGAAGAACCAAGAAAAACAAAAAGAAGATGAATAAAGCTGATGAAGGAAAGTCTAGACAGAAAATTTTTGAATTGAAAGAAATTACAATTCCAGAGAAAATTACTGTAAAGGATTTGGCAATAGAATTAAAGAAAACCAGCAGTGAAGTTATTACAAAATTATTTGGTTTAGGAATAATGGCTACTATTAATAATGAAGTAGATTTCGATACAGCATTTTTAGTTGCTTCTGAATTTGGTGTTACTGCAAATAAAAAAGAAATTGTTAATGAAGAGGATATATTGTTTGATGAATCTGAAGATAGAGAAGAAGATTTAGAACCACGTCCACCAGTAGTTGTAGTTATGGGACACGTAGACCATGGAAAGACATCATTATTAGATGCAGTAAGAAGTACAAATGTTATTGAAGGAGAAGCAGGTGGAATTACTCAACATATTGGTGCGTACAAGGTTAACGTTAATGGAAGAGAAATTACTTTCCTAGATACACCAGGTCATGAAGCTTTTACAAGCATGAGAGCAAGAGGTGCACAAATAACAGATATTGCAATACTTGTAGTTGCTGCAAATGATGGTGTTATGCCCCAAACTGTTGAAGCTATCAATCATGCTAAAGCTGCAAATATTCCTATCATAGTTGCTGTAAATAAAATAGATTTGCCAGAAGCAAATGTAGAGAAGGTTAAACAGGAGTTAATGCAATATGAATTGGTTTCAGAAGAATGGGGTGGAGATACAATATTTGTTCCAATTTCTGCTAAAAACCACATTAATATTGAAAATTTATTGGAAATGGTATTACTGGTTGCGGATATGCAAGAATTAAAGGCTAATCCTAAGAAACAATCTAAAGGCGTTGTAATAGAGGCAAGATTAGATAAAGCTAAAGGACCAATTGCATCTGTTTTGGTTCAAAGAGGTACATTAGACGTTGGAGATACGGTTGTTGTTGGAACCTCAATTGGTAGAATTAGAGCTATGAAAAATGATAAAGGTCAAAATGTAAAAGAAGCAGGACCTTCAACACCAGTAGAGATAATGGGATTAACAGAGGTTCCAGAAGCTGGAGATACTTTCTATGAAGTAAAAAATGAAAAAATGGCTAAACATTTAATTGAAAAGAGACGTGCTCAAGAAAGAGAAAAAATGATTACTGCAAACACAATAACTTTAAGTAACTTATTTGAAAAAATGGCTAGCGAAAATTTAAAACAATTGAATTTAATAGTAAAAGCTGATGTTCAAGGTTCTGCAGAAGCTGTAAAACAATCTTTGGAGAAACTTTCGAATGATGAAGTTAAAGTTAAAGTTATACATTCTGTTCCGGGAGCAATTAACGAATCCGATGTTCAACTTGCAAAGGCAGCAGGGGCAATTATTATAGGATTTAATGTAAGACCAGTAGGAACTGCAAAGGAACTTGCAGATAGAGAAGGCGTTGAAATAAAGATGTATTCAATTATTTATCAGGCTATTGAAGATGTAGAAGCTGCTATGAAGGGTATGCTTGACCCAATTTTTGAAGAAAAAATAATTGGAAATGCACAAGTTAGACAAACATTTAAAGTTTCAAGTGTTGGAACTATTGCAGGATGTTATGTATTAGATGGTAGAATAGAAAGAAATGCTGGGGTAAGAGTAATTCGTGATAGCGTCGTAATTCATGAAGGAAAGCTTGCATCCTTGAAGCGTTTCAAAGATGATGTTAAAGAAGTTACAAAAGGATTTGAATGTGGTGTTCAAATTGAAGACTATAATGATATAAAAGAAGAAGATATTATTGAAGCTTTTGTAATGGAAGAAGTTAAGAGATAGTTATAATTCTATCTCTTAGCTATATCGAAATAGAGGGAGATGGAATAATAATGGCAAAAAATGAAACTCGTTTAAATAGAGTGAATGAGGAGTTAAGGAAAGAACTTAGTAATATATTGGCATATGAGTTAAAGAATCCAAACATAACTGGAATGCTTAGTGTTACTAAGGTTAAGATTACTCCAGATTTTAAATATGCTAAAGTATATGTTAGTATTTTAAATTCTAGAAACCTTGAGGAGACTATGTTAGGTTTAAAAGAATCATCAGGATTTATTAGAAGTAGAATTGCAAAAGATATTAATCTAAGAATAACACCAGAGTTAGTTTTCGAAATAGATGATTCAATAGAATATGGTGCTAGAATTGACAGTATTTTAAATGATTTGAAAAAAGGAGAATAGGTATGACTTTAGACAATATTTTAGAGGAAATAAATAAAGCAAAATCAATTGTAATATTAACACATGAAAACCCTGATGGAGATGCTATAGGAAGTAGTTTAGCTTTGTACAATGCTTTAAAAGATTATGGGAAAAGTGTAGATGTAATTATTCCAGAATATTCAAGATGTTTTGAATTTCTACCTGGTACGGATTTTATCAAAAAGGAAAGTGATGTAAAATCTTACGATTTAGCTTTTTCTTTAGATGCAGCTACAATAAAGATGCTTAGTAGCTGGGGAAAGTATTTTGAAAGTGCTAAAACAAGTATAGTAATAGACCATCATGGAACTAATACTATGTATGGAGATATCAATTTTGTAAATCCAGATGCTCCAGCATGCAGTCAAATATTAATTGTAGTTTTAGAATACTTCAAAATGAAGATTACTAAGGATATTGGTACATGTATTTTAACAGGAATTATTACAGATACAGGAGGTTTTAAATATCAAAGTACAAATGTTGAAACCTTTGAATTTGTCGCTGAGTTACTAAATAGGGGAGTTAATGTTTCAAAGATATATAGAAGGGTTTTAGAAACTACTACCAGAACAAGTTTTGAGCTAAGAAGAATTGCTGAATCAAGGTTAGAATTTTTCTACGGTAATAAGGCTACTTTTACATATATAACTCTAGAAGATGAAGAAAAAGTTAATAGCGAAACGGGAGATCATGAGGGAATAGTAAATATAGGTAAATGTATTGAAGGAGTTGAAGTTTCTATTTTTGTAAGAGAACTTAAAGACGGTAAAGGTTGGAAAGTGTCTCTACGTTCTAATGAATATGTAAATGTATCTGATATTGCTTTATTATTTGGAGGTGGAGGTCATCCTCGAGCAGCTGGATGCAATATACAAGGAAATTTACAGAGTGTAAAGGATAAGATTATGAACGAGGTTAAGGCCTATCTAAAATAAGCTCCTGCTTTTTACGCTACTCTACTACGTAGAGTAGCACTTTTTATACAATATGAAGGTAATACTTAAATGGAGTACAATGTACTCCACTACGAAATATTTGTGCAGAATGTTCGTAGAAGAGCACTAAAGTGTTCCATAGAAAATCGAAGATTTTCTTATTTATAAAAAAGGAGAGAATAAAACTTGGATGGAATTTTAATAATAAATAAAGGCAAAAACTGCACATCACATGATGTAGTATATAAAATAAAAAAAATGTTTGGAAAAAAGGTTGGACATACTGGTACCTTAGACCCTAATGCCACAGGTGTACTTCCAATTTTGATTGGAAAAGGTACTGAATTATCACAGTTTTTAATTAATCATGATAAGAAATACATCGCTACTATGAAGCTAGGAGTAAAGACTGAAACTGCCGATTGTGAAGGAAAAATACTTGAAGAAAAAAAGGTTAATAAAAAAATTTTTGAAGCAGGTAATATTGAAAAAATTCTAAATAGCATGATTGGTAAGCAAAAACAAATACCACCTATGTATTCTGCTATAAAAGTAAATGGGAAAAAATTGTATGAATATGCTAGAAGTGGAAAGAGTGTAGACATTCCGGAACGAGAAATTGAAATTTATGATTTAAAGCTAGTTAGTAGTGATCAAAAAGAAAATTTGATTACTTTTGAAATATATTGTTCAAAAGGAACATACATTAGGACAATTTGTGAAAAGATAGCAGAAAAACTTGGAACTGTTGGATACATGAAAGACCTTGATAGAATAATGGTTGGAGATTTTTCAATAGAAACTTCTATAACAGTTGAACAATTGGAAGATAATTTAGAAAATCAGGAATATATAAAGGAAAAACTGATAAGTATAGAAGATTTTTTTAAGGGGATTCCGGAAATTATACTTGATGACAGAAGTTTACATCTATTTATAAATGGTGTCATGCTTGAGAGAAACAATATAGCTGAAATAAGTAGAATATATGATAAAAATCATAAATTTATTGGTATAGGTATCAATAGTAATGGAAAATTAAAACGAAGAATTGTAATTTGATGAAACATTTGGGGACGGTCTTGATTTGTTTCAAGGCTGACTAGAAACATTTGATGTTAATATTTTTATTTAACAATGTAAATAAATTTGCCAAAATTATTATTATAGTATATAATGAGCTTGAAGTAATATAAATAATATTATATAAAGGAGTAAAGATGGTAAACATACTTTTATGTGGAAATAAAAAAGTTTTTGATGGTGCTGTTACACAGCTAATATCAATGACAAACAGAACAAGGGAAGACATTACTTGTTATATATTTACAATGGATGTTTCAAGATTAAATCCGGATTTTGTTTCAATAACAGATGAACAAATTGATGTGTTGAATGAGATTGTAAAATCAAAAAATGAAAATAACAAAGTTATAAAAGTGGATGTTACAGAAATATATGAAAAAGAGTTTTTTAATTGCAAAAACGAAAATGCGTATTGTACACCATACACTTTATTAAGGTTATTAGCAGATTTAGTTCCAGATATGCCAGAAAAGTTACTATATCTAGATATTGATATTATGATAGGTAATGACATTTCTGAATTATATAATATAGATGTTTCTAATTATGAATATGCAGCAGTTAAAGAAAAATATGGATGTTGGCTTATTAGACCGGATTACATAAATGCAGGTATGCTATTACTGAACATGGACAAGATAAGTGAAACTGGTTTATTGCAAAAAGCAAGAGATAGAATAAAGACAAAAAAAATGCTTTTCGCAGACCAAGATGCCATATTCTGGTCAACTACAAAGAAACTATTATTACCACGTAAGTTTAATGAACAATCAAAATTTAACAGAAAAGATACAGTGGTTTGTCATTTTTGCAAAAGGCTTATGTTTTTACCGTATCCTCATACAGAAAACTTTAAACAATGGAATATAAAAGAGGTTCATGAGGTTTTAAAATGTTATGCCTTCGATAATGACTTAAAGGAATATTTAGACTTGAAAAAGAAGTATTCAAATTTTAAATACTAACATAAAATATAAAGGTTAAATGAAAGGGATAAAAATGGAAAATAATTTAGAAGTAATACCAATTTTTTTTGCTGTAGATGATGGATATATACCTTTTTTAGCAGTAGCACTGGAATCGTTGATAGACAATTCATCAAATAATTATTACTATTCGATTAAGATACTACATACAAATGTAAATGAAGAAAATAAGAAAAAAATTAATAAGTATAAAAAAGAAAATATAGATATTGAATTTGTTGATTTAAATTATTATATTGAAAAAGTTAAAGATAAATTATATACACGTGACTATTACACTAAAACAACATATTTCAGGTTATTCATTCCTGATTTATATCCACAATATGCACGTGCCTTATATTTAGATAGTGATATTACAATTCTGGGCGATATTGCAGAGTTGTATAATGTAGATATTGGAAATAATTTAGTTGCTGGCGCACCAGATGGAGCTGTTCAAACTATTGAAGAATTCCAAGAGTATGTTGAGAAGGTTGTTGGTGTGCGTGATTACAACAATTATTTCAATGCAGGAATTTTAGTAATGAATTTGAGTGAGTTACGAAAGTTTAAATTCCAACAAAAATTCTTATATTTACTAGAAACAATAAAATTTGTAGTGGCACAAGATCAAGATTATTTAAATAGACTGTGTAAAGGTAGGGTAAAAATCATAGATAAATTATGGAATGCCATGCCGATGAAAGAATTAGGTATTAATGAAAGTGATTTGAAATTGATACATTATAATTTGAATTATAAACCCTGGCATTATGATGATATATTATACCAAGACTACTTTTGGAAATACGCTAAGAGGACAGAATTTTATAGAGAGATGTTGGAAATGAAAGAAAAATATACAGATAACCAAAAATATGATGATTTTGAAAAAGGGAAAAAACTCATAGAACTAGCAAAGAAGGAATCTAGCTGTGTTGGAGATGATAGATCGAATAGAAAGAACATAGAAGAAACACAAAAATCTAAAGATAGATTGGAAATTTTGGATAAAATAAGAAAGCTTGAAGAAAAAGGCGTTTTTGATGTAGATGTGGAAAACGATCCACCAACAATTCCTCTTAAACCAGATGATATTGACTATTTAAAATCTAGTAAATTAAGTCAAATAAAGAGTAGAATGGCTACTAGAATGGGCGAAAAGTTAGTAAATGATTTAATCAAAGAGAAAAAGTTAATAATAAAGGATATAAAGGGAATAGAAAATTTACAAAGTGTAAAGTCCGGAGCTATTATTACTTGCAATCACTTTAACCCCTTTGATTGTTTTACAGTGGAAAAAGTGTTTAGAATTGCTGGCTTAGATAAGGATAGAAAACTTTTTAAAGTAATACGTGAAGGCAATTATACAAATTTTCCTGGACTATATGGATTTTTCTTCAGAAATTGCGATACATTACCATTAAGCTCAAATAAAAGAACAATGATAGAATTTATTAAAGCGGTGGATATTATATTAAAAAGAGGAGATTTTATATTAATATATCCGGAAGAAAGTATGTGGTGGAATTATAGAAAGCCAAAGCCACTAAAAAATGGTGCGTTTAATTTTGCAACTAGAAGCAATGTTCCAGTTATCCCTATTTTTATAACTATGGAGGATAGTGATATAATTGGCGAAGATGGGTTTCCTATACAGGAGTATATAGTTAATATTGATAAACCTATATATCCAAATGAAGAACTTAATGAAAGAGATAATACGTTGATGATGAAAGATAAAAACTATGATGTATGGAAAAAGATTTATGAAGAATTCTATGGATTACCACTTGTGTATGATATTTTAGAAGACCAGGAAACTATTATTGAATAAGGAAATGATTAATGAAGAATAAAAAAGTGATTTATTATAACGATGAATTGAATGATGAGTTTTCAACAGCAAAAATAACACCAAGAGTGATAGATGAACATTATAGATACAAGCATAGTAGATTTTGGAACCTATGTTCAATTATTATCCAAAACATTATTAGTATGCCAATAAAAATTGGATATGCTAAGATAAAATTTAGGATTAAGTATGTTGGGAAAGAAAAATTAAAGGAATGCAAGAATTCTGGATATTTTGTATACGCAAATCATACTCAGACTTTTGCTGACACATTTATTCCTAGTGTAGCTATTTTTCCTAAAAGAAATTTCTTGATTGTTAATCCAGAGAATATCTCTGTTAAGCCTTTTGGCTGGCTAGTTGAACTGCTCGGAGCCATTCCTGTACCGGGAAATAAAGGGGCTATGAAAAATTTTTTGGAGGAGTTAGAAGATAAAGTAAATAGAAAGTATTGCATCACAATATATCCAGAAGCACATATTTGGCCATATTACACTAAAATTAGACCATTTAAATCGGTATCTTTTAGGTACCCAGTTGAGTATAAAAAACCAGTTTTTTGTATCACTAATACATATCAAAAGCGTGGAAAGAAAGGTAATAAAGTTCAAATTGTAAGTTATATTGATGGACCTTTTTATGCTGATGATAGTTTTCAGAATACAAAAGAGAAAAAAGAGGATTTACGAAATAGGGTATATGAATGTATGGTTGAGAGAAGCAGGAATAGTAATGTGGAAGTTATTAGTTATTTAAAAAATGAAAAATAAAGTTACAATATATAACTACAGAATAATTGTAGTAGATTATACGATAATCGTTTAAATGCTAATCTTTTCTTAGAGGGTTATTAAAGTGCTCTATTCATTAAAATCTGGTATTAAATACTAATATTTTAATGAATGGAGCACTGTAATAACCCTCTAAGAAAATTACATTATTTGAACAGTAATGTAAAAATATCACTATAATTACTTGCTTTTTTGTAAGTGTTTTCAAAAAACATCTCTGAAATCATTTGCTTTTTGTAGGTGTTCCCAAAATTATTACTCTATCATTTCCAGACAAATCTTTAATACATACACAATCAGAAAAGAAGGTAGATTCTTTTGCTAAATTAAACAATGCATTTTTTTGATTATAACCGATTTCTAAAAACAGCTTTCCACCATTCGATAAATATGTATGCGAATCATCTATAATAGTTCTATAAAAGTCCAATCCATCAATTCCACCATCTAAAGCTAAAGTAGGTTCGTTTTGTACCTCTTGACTGAGTTTTGAAATGGTATCTGTTTCGATATAAGGTGGGTTTGACACAATTATATCAAAATCTTTTTTGGGAATACCTTCAAACATATCAGACTTTATGAAATCAATTTTATTCTGCACCAAATTATTTTCAGCATTAATGTTAGCAACTTGTAGTGCTTTTTGACTTACATCAGTCGCTATTATTTCACAATTAGGTATATATTTCGCAAGTGAAATCGCAATCGCTCCACTACCTGTGCATAAATCTAATATTTGTAGGTTAGTAGTTACTCTTGAAATTTGTTTAGCATACTTTATAACTTCCTCAACTAGAATTTCAGTATCTGGCTGTGGTATCAAAACATTTTCATCTACATAAAAATCTAGCTTCATAAATTCTTGATGATTTGTTATATATTGAATTGGAACATTATTTTTTATTTTTTCTAAACCTGTATAAAAATATTGTATTTTTTCCTCACTAATTTCCTGTGTATGATTGATTACAAGCTCAAATTTGTTCATATTCAAGGTGTGTTCTAGTAAAAGTCTAACTTTTAATGGAATGTTTTCAATACCGTGAGTTTAATAAATATTTTCTTCCATATATTAATAAATCGTTTATATTCAAATTTTTAATCTCCTTGATATATATTGATAATGTAAAAAGACAAAAAAATAAACCCCACATTAGCCGTAAGTTGAGTGAAATTTTAAGGACCTGCTTTCACAGGTGGGTGTCTTGTTGAATGTTCCTGGGTTTCTTACATAAATGCAAGCATACACGCCACATTCAAAGGCGGACTCCCGTTATTCGTTTGTTGGTTCTAAAATTCCAAGCTACACGTACTACGCAGGGAAATATTCTTTTTTCTTGTTCTAAATACATGATAACATAGGTGTGAAGAAATAGCAATAGGATTTTAAAATTTTTTTTGAAAAAAATTTTACATGGTTACAATTCAGGTGGGTTACTTTTGCAGGTAGCCGTCAAAAATTAAAATTATGTAATCGCT
>CAMPBM010000022.1 GCA_946637865.1 uncultured Lachnospiraceae bacterium
GCGATTACATAATTTTGATTTTTTGCGGCTTATTGCAAAAGCCGTGAATTGTAACCCTGAATTGTAACGAATATAGGAAATTTGATACATTATGTTGACGAAGCAGTTAAAATTTGCTATAATATGCAATATAGCTTTCATATATAATAGAATGCACTACATTAGCAACTGCTAACAAATGCTATTCTATTAGTACTTCTGGTTGTCCTTTATCTATGAAAATAGGTAAACTTCAATATAATAATTTATCATGGAGGTAATTTCCAATGAAGATCATCAAAACAAGATTTTTCCCAGCTGTGGGAAATCACATCCAAGGGTACGGCGACATTGAAAGGATACAACCGTTCAGCAACGGAACAAGTGCATCGCTGGTTAAAGTCGGCGATGAGACTATTTTAATCGATTCGTATTCCTTATCAAACATTCGCAAGTCAAATAACAAGAAACCCACCTTTTTTACAAGAATTAAAGAAATCCCTCACACTGGCGAGAGATATGAAATGTACCGTTACCAAACTGACGGTCTGGTTTCCGAATGGAACCAAGAACATGTCCTCTCGGCTCCGTTAATCGGTGTGAAAAAACTGTGGCATAATCTTTTCTACGCTGAATCAGACTACTCAGCGTATTTTATCTACATTGGATAAAAAATCTTACTGAAAAAAAATTCGACTGTGGTTGACAGGTCGGATTTTTTTTCGACAAAGGGACGTAGGAATTGTCTTTAACAGGGGGTCCCTGTTAAAGACAATTCCTACGTCCTTTGTCGCACCTTGCCACATATTTTATTATTCTTGACTATGCACACTCTGGCTCATTTTTGCATTCTTATATTCTATAAAATCACTAATTATAACTTTTAATACAGCCACAATTGGCACTGCTAAAAACATACCCAATACACCAAAATATGCGCCACCTATTGTAACTGCTAATATAACTAGCAATGGACTGATTTTCAATGAATCTCCAACTATTTTTGGATTTATAATGTTTGCATCAATTTGTTGTAATATTGTAGTAATAACAACCATCCAAATTGCCTGAGAAAGACCACCTGTTATAAAGGTCATTATTGTAGCTATTATTACAGCAATTATTGCTCCAAAATATGGAATCATGTTGAATAGTCCTATCATAACGCCTAATAATACTGCATATTTTACGCCCAAGATACTCATTGCAATGGAAGTTAATATTCCAACCACTATTGCATCTAATAATTGACTGGCTATAAATTTTATAAAAATCTCATTTGTATTGTCAAAGTATTTTGCCAAATTCTTACAAGTATTTTCCTCAAATATAGCATATGTCAATTTTCTTAAGAACTTAAGTATTTCTCCTCTTTCTAGTAATATATATGCTGATACTATTATGGATACAAAGAAATTAAATATACCAGTTGCTATGCTAAGCGCACCTTGTGCATACTCAGTTATTCTTTCTATGTTTACATATGTCGAAATATCTGTGCTTCCAATTTGCTTAACAATGCTTGTAACTAAGTCACTCTTAAAAACAGAGTTATCTGGTAATTCATTTATTTGTTTCATTACTATATTATAATAATCTTGGAAATGATTTACAAAATCTATCACACTTGCTGCAATTATTGGAATTATATAATTAATAAACCATATTAATATCAATAACAGTAATATATATACAATAACTACTGATAGTCCCCTAGCTCTTTTTTCTATTAGTTTTAGCTTTTTAAATTTTTTTAAACATTGTTCAAGTTTTTTTACTGGAGTATACAGCACATACGCTATTATTATTCCTGTTATAAAAGGCATTACTACTCCTAAGAATTTAGAAAACCACATACCAATTTCTGAGAAATTGTCTAGAGTCTTATATATAATGATAATAGCTACTGCAGAAATAAACCAATAAAACCTTTTTGACCATTTTTCTTTATTTTTCATTTTATCACTTTCCTTTACAAAATATCTTAATGAATTTATTTTAGCACACTTTTGCAATTATGTCTACTTTTTTATTACGTTACTGTTTAACAGTTTTGTCTTTTGAGTAGCCCAAACCATAGAATTAAGTAGCGTTCTGAAATATATTAATACGTAGTGGAGTGCGCAGTTTTGGCGCTCCCACCTTATGTCTTTTTCTCAAATCTAATCGCCAGTAAACGAACGGAGTATTAATATATTTCAGAACGCTACTTAATTCTATGGTTTGGGCTACTCAAAAGACAAAACTGTTAAACAGTAACTTTATTACAGTGTTAGTGCCAGCCATTATTGACATCTTCATATTTTTATGATAAAGTGTTCGGAGATTTTTTTAATTTAATAGAATACATCTATTTATTATTATAAATAATTATTCTATTATTTCCTCTGGTTGTTGATTGCCTGTAAAACCAGGTAATTTTCAATATAAATAATTTGTAGGAGGTACTATACCAATGAAGATTTTAAAACTCTACTCTCTTCCATCCGTTGGACACTATATCCACGGATATGGGATCGTCGAACGGATACAACGGATTGGTATGCATACGTATACGTCATTTGCCAAAATTGGAAATGAGACGATTATAATTGAGCCATTCTCACTATCATCGCCAGGCAATGCATGTGTTCACAAAAAAATATTCTTTGCAAAATTACCAACCAAGCCAGTCACAGGACAACAGTACGAGATGTACAGATATGATACACTTGGTAATCCTATTTTTTGGAAGAAAGAACTTGTCCTTTCAGCCCCACTCATTGGAGTTAAAGAACTTTGGCATAACATGTTTTATGCCGAGTCCAAAGCTTCTGCGTATTACTTGTATGTAGAAGAATAAGTTTAAAAAAAATCTGACTTATTTACTAAGTCAGATTTTTTTGCCGTTGAATAACAGCCTCACTTTTTTCATTTACTTTTTTGTAATTATTCACTTTATATTAAGAAGAAATGTATATTTTTATATACATTTACTTCTTAAACTTGAATAATTTTTATTTTTTCTTTTTCACTATCACCGTAACAGCTAATGCAACCGTAGCGCTTATGATAATTATAGCACTTATCCAAATTATATCACCTGTCTGTGGACTTCTACTTATAACACCTGACGATTTTGATTCATTTTTATTACTTTCTGGCACTCTTGATTCTTTCTTTTTGCCCTCTTTATACTCTTTCACATCATCTGGTGTTGTATCTGTTGTTCCATTCTTTGGAACATCATCTGTTTTATTATCCTTTTCATCATTCTTTGGAACGTCGTCTGTTTTATTATCTTTTTCATCATCCTTTGGAATATCTTCCTTTGGTACTTCTTTATAATAGTATTTTACTATTATAACATCTTCAGTCATCGTTCCCTTGCTGTTTTCTGGATATTTTTCCACTACTAATTGATAGTTATTTATTTCTTTTTCTTCAGTATTATACTCATCATATACATTTCCTTTTATCTCTACATATTCTTGTCCATCCTCTGTTGTATACAATACTTTTTCTGTTCCTTCTTCTAAGTAGTACACTTTTACAACAGTTGGAATTCTTTCGAATATTACCTGTATATGCTTATTTTCTTGTACATTTGTAAAGTATCCTGTTGGTATTTTTATTATTTTTCCTTCTATTATTAGTTTTGAATCATTTTCAGACTCACTTTCCGCATCTACTTTATAAACAGTAGAATTGTTAACCAATATTTCTTTTACTCTATATCCATCATCTGGAATAATTTCAACTGCTACTCCTGAACCTTCAGCTACTTCTTTAACATTTGATTCGCCTCTATTTATTATTTCATACGCAACTGGTGGGTTTATAATATTTCCTTCTTCATCTTTTTGTTCTGTAAAGTCTGCTGTTATTTGTCCACCTTTTACTAATTCTACATTTTCATCTTTATCTGATTCTGCGTGTGGTATTACTTCTGTTGTTACTTTGTATTGTTTTGTATACCAGTAAATAATTTCGATTGGTTCTTCTTTCATTTTATTGTTATATTGTTCCTCTGTTGGCTCTGGCGTTTCTTCTGTATCTTCTGCTGGAATGTAGTTGTCAATGTCAATTCTTGGCTCGTTATAATCATCATTTACGTATCCATTTACTATTTTTTCTGGAGCAGTTGGTATTTCTTCTTTTGTATCTTTATCCATATACTTAACAATTACTTTGGCTGGAATTTTCTCATATTCTACTATAATATGTTTATTAGCTTGAACATCTTTGAAATATGCATCATCTTTTCCTGCTTTTAATGTAACTGTATGTGTTTGTGGATTTTCATTTAATTCTTCTTTTGTATATGTTCTTGTTTCTTTTGTTTCCTTAATTTCACCATTTTCATAACGAGTACTTACAGATTCTATTGTTACCTTTTTAATTCTATATCCACTATCTGGAGTCATTATAATTTCATTTGAGTTATATCCTCTATTATTGATGATTTCATATACATCATCCTCTTTACCAGAAATTGTTCCTCCTTCAACAGATATAGTATTTCCTAAAGCATCTTTTTCGTTATGTGGTTTTACTTCTGTTGTTACTTTATATTGTTTTTCATAATAGTATCTTACTTCTACTACTGCATTTTCTTTGTAAACAGCTTGTTTATCATCTTCATCTTTAGTTACAATTATTAGATTTTCCTCTGAAGATGTTGGTCCATCTACTGAGATATAATCCTTATATTTTACATTTGTTTCGTTTCCGTCTTCATCTTTAGTATATACATTTCTATTTGTATTTTCAGTTACTGCCACATCGTTTGACATTATGCTTTGGTCAAGTAATGTACCTTTTTCTAATGTTAAACCTTCCTCTTTATCAGCTTCATTTATTTCAATGTGTTTTACAACAATTCCAGCTGGAATCTTTTCGTACCAGTATATTACTGTTAATGTATCAGCATACATTGTACCTTCTGCATTACCGTTTCCACCAATGCTTACTCTACTGTATTTTGTTATATTATTATCATTTTCGTCTGTTATGCCTTTGTTAGAATCTGTGTAATATAGAATTGGTTTATGTAAGGTTGTAAATTCTTTTGATTCATATCCTTCTATAGTTTCTTCCTCGGCTAGTACTATTGGATTTCCTTCTGTATCTGTTTCTGTTGCTGATAAATATTTTACAATAACTTTAGATTTCTTTTTGAACTCTACTTCTACATGTTTATCTGAACGCATTTCTGTGAAGTATCCTTTTGAAGCATCTAATGTGATATTTCCGTTTGAATCTTTTAAACTATCTACATCAAGTTCTGTTCCATCTTGAGCATCTTTTCCATCTTTTATTACTACTTTTGCGATTTCATACTCTTCATCTGGTTTTATTTCAATTGCCTTAGTGCTATCATGTCTGCTTAACACACTTTCGTATTCAGCTTCATCTTCACCAGATATACTTCCACCTTTTACTCCTGTTACTATGTTTTTGGTTACATTTCCTTCTGCATCAATTGTTTCTTTGTTTTCTTCTGCATGCTCGATTACATCTGTTGTTATTATATGTTGCAATCCATAGTACAATCTTATTACATTATCCTCTGGATCTACAGTTATTGTCAAAGGTGCACCATTTTGATTTTTATAACCATATTCTGGTTTTAGTTTTTTATCTTCGTCTGTAATATTGATTACCTCACCATATTCAGCTTCTTTTGTATCTGTTAGAGAATCGTCTATTTCGTAGTCTCCAGTTTCTTTATTTTCGTAATAATGTTCTATTGTGTAGTTATATTTATTGTATTTATAGTAATAGTATACATGTATTTCATCTTCTTCGTATTTTCCAACTGTTCGTTGTGAAGATTCTACATAAGTATAATATTGAGCGATTTCTCCACTTGGTTTAGTTGTATATTTTTCTCCTATGTAATCTAACATTTCCTCATTAGGTATGTTTTCACCATTTGCATTTTTTACTTCTACTGGTTCATTTCCATACTCTTCACCAGTTTTCTCATAATAGTGGTGAACTATTACCTTAGAAAGAATTGGTTCAAATTCTACCTTTATATGTTTATCTGCAGTTACATTTTCAAAAGTTGTTAATGTAACGCTTCCATCAGCATTCTTAGTTGCTGTTATTTCTACATTTTCATCTACATTTTCTCCATATAAAGTTTTTTCTTCTTCTTGTCCGTCTTCTGACCTTGAAATTAGTTTTATTGTTTTAACTGTATAGTATTTATCTGGTGTTGCTGTTATTGTTGTTTCTTCAGATTGATTTTTGTTACGTTTTACTGTTTCTACAAATTTGATTCTGTTTTCTTCTTTGTATTCAGCGTTGTAGTTACCTGTTATTGTTCCTCCATCTACGCTTATTTCTGCTTTTTCTTTTGTTAACTCATCTGTACGATTTTCGGTATGTGGTATTACTTCAGTTGTTATTTTATATCCTTTTTCTGTGTAATAGAAGTTTATTACTGAGTCTTTATTGAAGGTTAGTGTGTCTTCTAAACCTGTATTCTCTGTAATATCACTAGTTACTCTTGTGAATCTGTAATTGTTTATTATTCTATTGTAATTTTCATTTGTATCTACATCATAACTTCCTTCAGCTGTTATTGTGTATGTACCATCACCGTTATCTACTACTGTTGATGGATATGTTTTTTCTTCTGCTTCTATTCCATCTATTCTATTTTCTGTTCCTTCGTAGTAGTGGTTTATGGTTAGTTTTATTTCTTTTGGTTCGTAATAGAAGATTACTTCTTGTGGTTCTTCGGTTATTCTTCCTAAGGCGTTGCTTGGAAGTATATATTCGCCGTTTTCTTGCTCTAGCTCTAGTTTGTCTAGGTCTTTTTTAGGGAATGCCATGTAGGTTTCGTTTAGTTTACCTTCTATTAATTCGTCTTCTGCTACTTTGTATTCAGTTTTTGTGCCGTCTGGTAGTTTTAGGTAGTGGTGTACTATGACTTTGCCTGATTTGTAGTTTGTGGCTTGTAGATTGATTGTATTGTATTCTGGGTCTATTGCGTATGCATATTTTCCTGCTAAGAATATATTGTCTGTTAACACTGTAATGTCTTTAACATTTTTATTGCTATCAAATATTCTTTCGACACTGCCATTTTCAGATAATAGTACTATATATTTTTTGTTTGAAGATGTAGCAAGAATTGCAATATATTTTCCATTGTTTAATTCTGCTATATCATAGATTTCAACTATATTACCGTTTATATACCCATCTGTACTTATTCGTTTTACTGACTCTAATTCATAATTATCGTTATATTTTAGTAAAATTGGAACTGGGACAGTGCCTGTAGCTCCTTCATATAAGACAGTTTCTCCATTACTTAATGTAATAACTGTACCTTCTGCTGAATTTTGATATGCTAGTGCGCCTACTAAAAAGGTGTTATCTTCATCTATCCTTGTGCATTTTATAGGTCCACTGTATCCTACAAAAGGCCCGGTTATAATTGAAGTATTTTTTATAACTGTTGTAGTTCCCACCCTATAAAAGAATGATGTAATCCAGGTACCATCTTTGTAGTTAATATTTAAATTATTTATATTATTATTAAATATATCATAACCAATAGTGTTCAGACTCCTTACTTTTAAATCTGAAGTATAATTAATCCAAAACCAGCTACCTCTTGCTGTCAATACCTCATGTTCTTCTGTTTCACTATCATCAAATGCAAGGGTTCCAAACCTTTGAATACTTGTAGACATTAGTACACTTATAGATCCATCTCTTTGCCTTTTCATATGAATAACTTCTGAATCACAATCTATTACAAAGTCTTTTACTTGTAATATATTTCCATCCTTATTAACTTCTAGAATTATCGGTCTTTGATTTCCTTCTGCCTCTAATACTATATCCTCATTGCCATCCACAATATTTTGTGAACTAATTATAATCTTTCCGTAATAACAACCTCCTATTAATAAGTTTCCATTATCTTCTTCTATTATCCTCTCAAGATGTAATCGTCCTTCACTTAAATCGTTGATTTTCTTTGTCCATTCTAATTCATTATTAACATTGTATTTATTTAATTCATCATTGTTTAAAGCATAATATCCTCCATCATTTGTAGCAACAGCAGATACTCTCTGACTACCTCCTCCAAAGTGACTATAGGTTTTTGCATTATATAAATATCCAGACATTTCCTTAATATAAAATGTTTTTTCAAATTTTCCATCAATTATATATCCTTCTGGTGCCTTAACTTCTGTTATTTTATACTTTCCTTCTGGCAAATACTCTACAATTTCACCATTTTCATCACTTGTAACTACATATAAATCTTGTCCATCTATATTTTCTAAACTTCCAACTATATTTCCGTTTATGTCTAATGCATCTTCTTCTATTTCTTCTCCATCCTGCTCTACTATTTTCTTTATAGTAAATCTAGCTCCTGGCAGAATATTTTTGTTTTCGTCATATTTATTTAGTTTAAAATTCCAAGCCCTCTCAAAAATCACTTGTATGTGATGATCTTGACTTACGTTTGTAAATTTATTTGGTAATGTGTAGCTTCCATCACTATTTGGCGTAAATTCAGTTTCAACTCCGTCGATTATTATTTTCTCAATTTTATAACTTTCATCAGGTGTGATTACTATGTCTTGTGTTGAATCTTGTTTATATTTGACTTCTTCTACTAATTTTATGTTGTCATTGTAGTTGTCCCCTGAAACGTTTCCTCCATTTCTTTTATTCTCAGAATTTGGTAGAATTTCTGTTGTAATTTTGTATTTCATTTTATTGTTTTTTATACTTAGAGATACTATCCTGTTTTCCATATTCCTTATGAGTGTTGGATATTCACTTTCATTATTTTTCCAGTTCAATAGCTGTATATCTTGAGTAATTGATTTTATGTTTTCGTTTAGAATTTCCCCAAATTCTTCGGACATCATGTATTCATCTGATAGTCCTATTGCATATGAACTATTACCTAAACTTTCTATATAATAGCACTTTTCTATCTTACTTCCACTAGATATAGGATATTTATCATTATTCTTATTAGCTATACTTTCCAATTCTCCAACATTGTAACAATTGAAAATTTCTCCTCCACCATCTCCAACAATTCCACCTGCTGAGCTACCTGTATAGGTAGAGGCACTACTATCTGAAATACTAGTTATCTTGCCTGTATTGTAACAATTACTAATATTGACCGAACCACTGTTCCATCCAACTATTCCTCCTGATGCACTATATGAGCTACTAGACCCACTACATTTACTTCTAATCTCTCCAGAATTATAACAATTGCTTATACTTATCGAATCAATTACATAGCCAACTATTCCTCCTGCTTCGGAACGACTATATTTGCTACTTGCATTATTTCCAATAACTGTTGCCATATTATAACAATTATCTATACTTCCACTTCTTGCTACACCTACTATTCCTCCGACAAATTCACTTTCAGTATTTGTTGTTTTTATATTTCCACTCACACCTAAATTTTTAATTTCTGCATCTTTTGTATAACCAAATAATCCTCCTGCACCTTTTTTGCTTGTATTCACATATATGTTGTATATATTAAAATTCTGACCATCAAAAACACCAGAAAAAGGCTTATTATTATACTCTCCTATTGGTGTAAATCCAACTCCCTCTACGTTAGTTAATTCACCTTTTATACCTTCTAGAACATAATCACTATTTAAATTTCCAAATGTTGTTTCGGAAGGGCTTCTATCAGCATTTTCTTCATCAGTATATGAATCGTCATCCATAAAATCTAAATCTCGCATTAGTTTTATAGTACAACCATTATAATCATTGCCATTTGAGTTTACATCTATTGCTAATTCGACCAAATCTTGTATGCAATTAATCTCAATAATTTCATTTGATTGGTCGCTTCCAAAGTCTCCAATAGAAAAATATGTATTACCATCGTTCTCAATAGAATAATTTTCTGGTGCCTCCACTTCACATAATTTATATTTTCCATTTTCCAAATTTAACTTTATCAACCCATCCTTATCAGACTCTACAACAAACATTTCCTCATCATTTATCTTATATTCATATCCAACCACATTTCCATCTACATCTCTAGCCCAATCTGTCTCTGTTATATTTCCATCTGAATCTCTTGAAACTATTTTCTTTACAGTAAACTTAGCATTAGCCAAAGGATTTCCATCCTCATCAGTCTTTTTAACCTCAAAATTATAATCCGTGCTTTGAGCCTCACTAGGATTTACAAACCAAACCTCAACATGCTTATCTTCCGTCATCTCTGTAAACTGTGGTAAAGTATAACTTCCATCCCCCTCAGCTGTAAAATCTACCACCTTACCATTTACAGTAATCTTTTTAATCTCCCAACCATTAGCTGGAACTACTTTAATTTCTTTTGTGCTATCTTCCTTGTAAGAAACAACCTCATAAGGATTCTCTCTCTCTCCTGAAATTGTTCCTTCACCTTGAACTACTCTTGTTGTAACCTTATATTCAAGTTTCTTATTCTCAACTGTTATCTCTTGTATTTCAGCAAACTCTGGACTTAATTGTCCATATTCCACAATTTCAAAATATGCAGGAAATTGTGTTTGTGTTCCATCTGTTGTTTCTCCGCTATATACTATTCTGCCATTACTGTCTTGCAATTTATTTGAATCTATTATTGTATTATATATAGCATATTCAAATCCACCAGTTATTCCATCTATTCTACCATTTTCATTGAATTTTACAAATATTCCGCCTGCAGGTAGGTCATATTCTTTTCCATTTATGCTTAATACTTCATCTGCCATTATATTACCTATTGCAACTACTCCACCATCTGCAGTTTTTAATCCAGTCACAATTTGTATATTATTACTTTCGAAAGAATATACCCAATCTTCCATGCCATTCTCATCATAAGCAAGTACTGTTGCATTTTTTACTGTTACATTTCCTTGTTTTTTAGTAACAATTTGGGTCTCATTTTCAAAATGTCCTACTATAACGTAACCTTTTTCTTTTAATATTTCGATTTCAATTTTTTGATTTAATTGTGCATAATCCTCATCACTTGAATTATAATAACCTAATATATTAAATTCATTATCATATTCTATTATAAAGTCATCATGATTATTTATTAGCTTTTCTCCCTGATCTTGAGTTGTTATTCTTCCTATATCATTTTCATTCTCAAAGGTAATATCTCCTCTAATATAAAATCCTCTTTCACTTTTGATTAGATTATTTGTAATTGATACTTCTGCAACTATTACTGAATTTCTAAATCCAAATACATCATTTTTTGTAGCTGTTATATTGCCATTTTTGTCATATTTCTTAAAGAATAAATTTCCATTGCCAAATCCCATTACTATACAACTACCATCTTCATTGGCTTGTATATCATGTAACATATCATCTGTATTTACACACCAAACAATATTAGCATTATTATCATATTTAATAATATAATGTTGATTTGCTGAAATAGCTTTTGTGCTTCCATCTGCTAAACTAACTTCTATATCAGTTGTTGTAGCACCTATAGTATAGTAGCCGTCAGTTGTTTCTTTAACAGATAAATTCATTCCCATGTTTCCTACATTACTATCAGCTATCTTTCTAAATCCAATTCCCCCAGCTGTTTTACTCTCTCCTATTCCAAAATAATGCTTTCTACTGTTTGCATCTTCTGGTAATACATATCCCTCTGCTGATTCAATTTCCTCTAAACAGTACAATCCTTCCAATAAATCTGCTGTTATTTCTCCATTTTCATTTGTCTTTATAACATTATAAACTGTACCATTTATAGTTTCTTCTTCACCTATTACATTGCCACTTGAATCCTTTGCTGGTTCAATGCTTTCATTTTCTTCTTCATCGTAAGTAACTTTATATAATGCAAATTTTGTGTTTGGAATTGGAGTCTCAGTTCCTTCTACTACCTTCTTTATTTTAAATGTTGGAATATTTTGTAATGTAATTGTTACTGTATCTCCATCTACTTTAATATTTTTTCCATTATCTTTATCTGCTATTAAGCTCTCGCCTTCTAATGCTTCTACCTTTAAACTATTTCCGTCTTTTGATACTCTAATTTTTAATATGTCAGAAGTTAATACATATCCTTGTGCTGGTATTTCTTCTTGAATTTCATAAATACCATATTCACCTTTTTCTTCTACATATTGATATAAATTAGCTAATGAAATTTTTCCATTTTCATCTGTTACTAAGGTTTCATTTAAGTCTGCTCCTTTTATTGTAAATGTAACATTTTCTAAGGTTTTATTTTCATTTCCTTTTTCAATTTTTATTAAGTCTAAATTGTATGTTGGTATTTTGTCATCTGTCACATTTATAGCTAAATTTGCAGATAATGTATTGTCTTCTATTGTTCCTATGTTAGAAGTTAAACTTCCATCATTATTTTTTGTAACTACAATGTCAAAGCTATCATTTAGATAATATCCTTTAGCTGTTACCTCTTTAACTGTATATCTTTCCCCTACCTTTAATCCTGAAACTTCTAAGTTACCATCACTATCTGTTAATACGTTTGTATCTATTAAAGCTCCTTTTACGTTGTATTCTACACCTGCTAGGTTTTCACTATTATTTGCATCTTTTTTATTTAATTTTAGTGTATATCTTAAATCATCTTCTACATCTATTTTTACGATTTCATTATCATCATCTACAGTATATGCTTTATATCCTGCATCATCTTCTATTATTTCTACATTTAATTTTCCATCTGTTTCACTTTGAGTTACAGTAAACTGTAATTTTCCTGGTGCAACGGCAAAGTTTGCATTTGCTTTTACTTCCTCTATTGTATACACTTTGTTTAAACGTAGGTTATCTAAGCTTATTATCCCATTATCATTTGTAGTTTTTCTATATGCTTCGTAATCTGTTGTTCCTTCAGCTCCTGCTGTTATTAAATAGTCTGCACTTGGTACTACAGAAGTAGTTCCTGCCCTGTATTTTGTTAAATTCAAATCGTATCTCACTTTGTCTTGAACTTGAATATTTACATTGTTACCCTCTACACTTGATGTCTTATAACCAGCTCCTTCAGAAACTATTTCTATTCCTAGCTCTCCAGTTTCTCTGTTCTCTACAACTTTAAACTCTAAACTTCCTTCTGAAACTTCATAATCATCTTCACATTTTAACTCTGTTAGCTTATATACTTTTTCTACATATAAATCATTTAAATGTATATTTCCATTTTCATCTGTTAATTTTATGTATGATTGATATGTACCTTCTGATTCTTCTCCTGTTTCTAATAAATATAATGCATTAGCAATGTCTACATCTTTTCCTAAAATGCTCTTGTTTAAATTTAAATTATATTTTCTTACTATTTTTACACCTAATTTATTTGGTTCTGTGTAGTCTGATAATAATCCATTTGGTGTATGTAAATCAAAGTATACTGCATGTTGAGCATAAGATACCTTTTCGTAATCTACACCTTCTGGGATTGATATTGTGTATTTAAATCCAATATCATCTCCTATATTTATAGAAAAGTCACCAAAATCTACTAAATATGATTTTATTTTACTAAAATCTGTTACGTCAGCTTCTACTATCCAGCCATTAGCTTCTGTTACTAAATCATTTGTAGGAGTTTCATTTTCTGAATAGTATATTTTTATATTTGATTTCAATTCTTCTAGTTTTTTGCTATCAAAATCTTCCTTGTAATTTTGAGCAACAGTTAATTCTAGTTTTGAAGTTAACTCAGTTGTAAATGTTGAACCTAAACCACCATTAGTAATTACATAAGTATTTCCCTCATACGGAATTTTTCCAAGAATTTTTGTTCCTGTTACTGTACTTGAATAGTTATTTAGAACATCTATATTAACTTGTGCACTTCTTTGCTCTTTATTAACTTCTGCAACACCTGGTGCCATTGTTATTTCTTGGTCTTCTGAATCATCATAATCTGTTAGTGTTTGATATGTTATTAATGCTGTAGGAGCTACCATTTGTAATTGGTCATTTGAAAATCCTACTTTATCATTTTTTCTGCCATTGTTATTTGCATCATATATATCATCCTCTTGTACACTATAATTGTTGTAATTTTCATTATATGCATATAATTTTACCATATCTGTTGTAGTTGGCATAGTTGCATCTGGTATTATATTGCAATCTATGGTAATACTCATTCTTTCAACTGGCTCAGCATTTTCTGTTATAATTCTTATTAAATAGATTCCATTTTCTTTTTCTACGTTATACCCTTTTATTGTTGTATCTTCATATAATGATTTAACATCATTTATGTAGAATTCCGTTATTCCTTCTGGTAGCTCTACAACAAATTCTCCATTTTGCCATTTTGCTTTGTTAAACCCTGATTGTATATCTATTGAAATATACTCATTTTCAGTTGTCTCTGTTGTTGGTATTTTTACCTTGCTTAAATCTATATATGCTACAGATTCTTCATCTTCATAGTACGCAACGCCTGTTCTTATTAAAGTATCATCTGAATTCTCTAAATATACCTTTCCAGTTAAATAAGTGTATAATAAATTTTTATTATCAAATTCTTCTTTGGTATATGCATTAGCTAATTTTTCATTATCTATTTCTTTTACATGATGTACTATAAGTGTGGTACTCTTAGCAGATTTGCTTACTTCAACTCTTATATTTTTTACAGGTTCATCATATAAGAATGGATTTTCTTTATTATAAGTTCCCCAGTCTCCTGTTGTAAATATATGTAATAAACCACTTTCTCCATTTTTATCTGCATCATATACCTTTATATATCCATCAGCACCTAACATTGCTTCAGCGCCTTCGAAATATATACCTAAGTTGGTTGTATAATTGTTAAATGACTCCTCATTTAAATCTTCTGGCTGTGTATAACCCATTTCTGCCTTAGATACTTCTCCATCTTTTCCTCTAAGAAAAGACCATCTTACCTCATATAAATCTTGTTCTTCACTTTCGTCTCCATTATATGCTTTAATTGTTTCTTTCTTTGATACTAAATATCTTCTGGTAGGTGATGTTACATATTCTCCTATATTTGTTCTAAAATCATAAACATCACTCTTTGGGTTTTCATATGTTAAACCTAAATCTTTTTTTACAACATTTGATTTTGCTATGTTTCTAGCAATTTCATTTTTAAACTCTGCTCTTTTATTGTTATATCCAGTGTAGTAGCTTTCAATTGGAACAGTTATTACCAAGCTTTCCTTTTCATTATTATCATATATTTCTGCAGGGTATGTAAGAACTACTGAATATTCATTAGTACTTGGCAAATTGTTTATAACATTTCCTTCTTCATCAACTGTTGATTTTTTTACTATAGTTAATATTCCAGTTTCTTTGTTAAATGTATATTCCACATTTTCATTAGTTACTTTGGCATCAATTGCAGAATGACCTTTTACTTCTGGAGCTTTAATTTCTACTACATTTGAGTCCAATATTAGTCCTTTTTCATAGTAATTATTATGTTCTCTTACTTCAATAGTGAACGTTAAATCAACATTATTAGTTTCTTCATTAAAGATATTTTCATTAGATAATGTTAAATTATTGCTCATTGCCATTTCAGCTTTTAATTCGCCATACCAATCCACTGTTAAATTGCAGGTTTTCTTTAAAGGAATCTCTACTTCATTGCCATCTTCGTCCTCATATACAAAAGTTCCTTCAAAAACAACTGTATTGCTTTGTTTTGAATAATCATTTACATTGCTTATACGTGGAGTAATTTTTGAAACCAATAGCTTTTGTGTTCCATTTGGTACTGTATCAGCCAAATCAATTTGTTTTGTGTCAGCTTCCATATAGGTTTTAGGTATAACTGAATCCATTGGTATCGCAGTATCTAACTTAAAATTCTCCCCATTAACCTTAATTTTTCCATCTTTTAAATAACCTTTTGAAAGCACAGTAAATCTAAAGTAAAGTTCCGCTGTATCGTTTATATTTCGACACGCTCCATTTACTCTTTCTGCCACTCCATCGTTATTTAAATCTTGTGTAAAAAATGCATTAAACTCAACGAACTCGCATACATCCCCTAGCACACCTGTTTCGTTGTTTATCTCTTTTACACTATCGTCTGTGACTTCTTTGTATGTCACAGATACCATGTCTTGAGAAGATTTCATGCTTAGATTATTACTTTCAAAACTGGTAGTCTTTTGTAGGATTACTATAATTGACATTACTATGGTTGCTAAAATTAATCCAACAACGATAAAACATTGTTTTTTTGCAGATAAATTTCTCATATTCTCCCTCTTTCCTTTACAATAATATTCTAGAAATGCTATGGTGTTATTTATTTTGTATCTCTGTTATAATAATTTTTTACTATATTTAGTTTATTGTCAATATGTGAAAATCTGCCTTATTCATCGCTTTCATGTTTTTCACTTAAGGATATTTGAGATTTCGAATTTTATTAAATTTATATTACATTTTTCAATACGATATATTAATATTAAGGTATGTTTGGGAGGATTTTTTTCTTGTAATACTTATTTCCCTAGGAGATTTTTTGAAATTGGGGACGGAGAAAATTTTAAATTTTTTAAATTAGGGACAAACGTTTTTGAAATTGGGGACGGAGATTTCAAATCCGTCCCCGATTTTAAAAATTTAAAAAAATCTCCGTCCCCAATTTCAAAAACGTCTGTCCCCAATTTAAAAAAGTAGTTGCTAAGAGTATCTCAGCAACTACTTTTTTGTCTTATCTATGATTCAATTAAATATCTATATCTAATATTCCCGCATGTTTATAATTCACGTCCTATTGCAAAAGCGGTGAATTGTAACTCCGTATGAACTTCTTCTATTTGTTATGGCAAATACACATAACACTCAAGATTTCTTCTACCGAAATTTATGCACTCGTTATAAGTATCCATATATACGTCTAGCTTATTATTTGCAATAGCACCACCTCTATCTTGAACTACAAACCATCCACCATTTGGCATATTAGCAAAATATGGAATATACATTATAGTTCCCATTGGATATGCTCTTCCTGCAGCCACAGTGCACCATGCGGTTGCACGTGCTCCAGATGCTGTAATACCATAACCTGGGTCACTTGGTAATTTATCGCAAGTTGATGCAGTGTATGCAGATGCATTTAATGTAACTACTTGTGGTTCTTTTCCTTCTGCTATAGCAGCTAAAGAATTTCCACTTGCACTTGCTTGTACTGCAACTTGTGTAGCAGTTTCTGCTGAAGCTCTATCTACTGTTGCCCTTGATACAACAGGTATATCCCTAATTTCAACCGTTTTATTAACTGGTTCTTTTACAACTTGCTTAGAAACCTCTACTTTTGCAATTTCTATGTTATCTTCATATTTAACTTTATATGTGGTCTCGCTGGTTCCCTCTACACCTTCTTGCGTAACCACTTCTCTTTTATCAACATTTCCAGTTGATAAGTCTTTTGTCTCTGTTTCAAAAGGTATTGTAGCTTGTTCAACTACCAATTTCTCAACTGTATCGTTATAATTTGCTTGTAATAAATCTTCTGGTGTAACCTTATCTGAAGTTATTACAGCTTCAGAACTCTTTACTATTGCATCCTCATCTGTTGTAATTCTTATCGTTTTATTATCTGATATTTTACTTTCCAAGTCAGGTATTACTATTTCTTCTGGTAATACCAATACATGATTATCGTTTAATATATCTGAAACATTTTCCTTTGTAGTTAAAACATCCATTTCATAACCATCTGCTAAGATAATCTTAACATTATTTACTTTTGAACTTACGGCCATAACACTTATTCCCATAAAAAGTAATAGTATTATAGTTACCGATATAACCTTTTTCAAGGATATCGAAGCCTTATCATCTTTCTTCATAAAATAACTGTCCCTCCTTTAACAAGACATCTATATTATAACATTTTGACCAATTTATGTCAAATTGGTCATACTCTATTATATGCATGTCCTATGCTAAATATTACATATATATCGATTATTATTTATTTCTCTGGCTCCCAATTTTCCTCATGTCTATGTTTTTTTCCAATATCATTTTGCTTACCTTTATCCATATTTTTGTTAATAGCATCTAATACCATTTTAAATTCATTCGCTACATCACTTAATATTATAGATGAAAGAAATTTAGATTCCACAATAAGCTCGCATTCCTGTGCCATCAATATTTTATTTATTTCATACTGTTCCTCGCCATTTATTACGACAACAAATGGTTCATACAATTTAGAGACTATTCTCATATCATCTTCTTTTCTCTCATAATCATTTAGCATATAGTTTTCCGCCTGTTCATATACTAAATCAACGAACTCTGGTATTGTTATTTCTTCAAAATTCTCTACAATCTCGTCTTCTGAATAGTCTTCCTGCATACCATCTTCATCCGATTCTTCATAAATTCCTTCATCATCTGGATAACCACCATATGTTTCATCCTCATACATATCGTCTTCGTCTAGGTATTCATCATAATATGATGATTCTTCATACAAATTATTCCCATTTAGTTCCTCTTCATCAGTTTCATTTATGTATTTAAACTCACCTTCTTCAGAAGAATCTTTAGCATATTTTCCATCAAAGATATCTACATCCTGCATACTTTTATCAGTTTTCTCATTACTATCTACATTTAGATCTTCGTCAGTAACCCAATTTTCATATGCATATTTTATTAGCTCATCTTCGCTTTTCCCCATTAGCTGTGTATTATCGCAAATTATATGTTCATCATTATTCTTTCTTATCATTCTTGCCATTTTTATGAATCCATCTTTTTCAAGATATGAATAATAGAATTGCTCCTGACCATTATCAAAAAAGATTTTTTGTAGAGTTGTTCTCTCATCTAGATATTTCTTTACAAACATATACACACTCTTGTTTATATTATCTTTAAAATAATAATTGTTTTTACCTAACTTTATTTGAAAGTCTAATTGTTCCTCTTTATCTATAATATGAAATAAATTGTCTTTATATGCAAAACTTTCAAAGCTTCCATATTCTAGTTTTTCAATTATCGCTTCTATTTCATCCATAAATACCATTTCCATATTTTTCTACATCCTTTTCTTTTTTTCACCATGATTATACCATTAAATTCTAATAAAGCAAATACTTTTTAAAAATTTTGTCGAAATCAACAAGATACAGTTCAGGTGGTTAACTTAATACAAAGTCGTCACCAAATGTTTTAATCAATTCCAAAAACCCTTTTCGCATTTTCATACGTCTGCTCTGCAATATTTTCTACCGATACCCCCTTAAATTCAGCAATCTTTTCAGCAATAAATCTTACATTTCTTGAATCATTTCTGGTTCCTCTTACGGGTTCCGGAGCCAAATATGGGCTGTCAGTTTCTATAAGCATTCTATCTATCGGGACCATTTGCACAATTTCCTTAGCATTTTTTGAATTTTTAAAAGTTACAGGTCCTGCAAAAGATATATAAAATCCTAGTTTTAAACCTTCCTTCACAAGTTCCACATTTAGTGGACAACAATGAAACACCCCCGGTCTTATAGTTGGTTTAATATTTTTTAATATATCTAGCGTATCCATTATAGCATCTCTTGTATGAATAACTATTGGCAAATTTAATTTATTTGCAAGCTCTATTTGTTTTATAAATACCTGCTTTTGTAAATCTTTGTTTTCCTTATTCCAATGATAATCTAGTCCTATTTCGCCTATGGCAACATTTTTACTATTAGTCGCCATTTTCTCGATTTCTTCCAATTGGTTATCCACAAGCATCAGCGATTCTGTGAATAACTCTTGCCTTTGTGCTTCATTTTTACCATATAAATCCTCATCATAGATTTTCCCTGGAATGTCATTTGGTGAAATTCCAACTATTGTATATATAAAATCATAATTGCTTGCTATCTCTAATGCCTTCTTAGACGAATCTAGGCTATACCCTGCACATATTAGTTTTGTAACTCCTGTTTCATATATTTTTTTTATAATTTCTTCTCTATCATTATTAAACTTCTCGTCATTATAATGAGCATGGTTATCAAATAACTTCATAATAGTTTTTCCCCTTTCTTACAACATTATAGGCACCTGGACTGTAACTACAAAATGCTACATAATGCATATTATTGCATTTGCCATTGCAAATTCTTTTATGTGAGATATACTAATATCAATTTGATATTCCTTTGAATTATTGCAATTATTTATTATACTTTCTTTTAGTGTATTGCTTAGATTCACTACAGGTCTACCATCTTTATCATTTAGTACTTCTATATCTTTCCATTCTAGTTCAAACTTATTATTTATAAATGCAGATATAGCTTTAAAAATAGCCTCTTTTGCTGCAAATCGACCAGCGTATGATTGATATTTTTGAATTTGTCTTCCTTCACAATACTCTATTTCTTTATCTGTGTATACCCTTTTTAGGAATTTTTCTTTATATTTTTCTATACTTTCCTTTATTCTTTCTACTTCTATTATATCCGTTCCAGTTTTTAGTATCATGTCATTTTCCTCTTTCTTTTTAAGATTTTTATATAGGTATCAGTGTGTCAACTAATGAATTTTCTTTGGAGCACTTTAGTAGTCCGCTACGGATTGCAATTACTTTCCCTTGAAAACAAAACTATTTTCATTTCTATGTGCGTAGACACTTTAGAAGCCCCATAAACTTTCCTGTTATATAAAAAAGAGCTACACTCTAAAGTGCAACCCTTTTCTTCTATTCTTCATCAGTATAATAGCTAGCATTACTATCTGCACAAATATGCCATTTTCCAATAAAATCTATACTTTCATTATTATCTAAGTTATACTTAGGTTCAACTATAATATTACCTTCTTGATCAATAGCTCCCCATTTGCCATCTTTTTTTACTGCAACATAACCACAATCGTTTTGTTCTGTAGCGTCATCATACTTGATTTCTACCACTACTTTACCATCTTTATCAACAAAGCCATATTTTCCATTTTCTTTTTTTACAAACAATGTATTAGTTGTGTATACATCCTTATTTACTTTTTCTTCTAATTTATAATTATAGTATTTTACGTCTGTTCCAACCTTTATTGCTATAAATCCATTTGGTAATGATGTTTCTTCCCCAGCTGTAAATTTCATAGATATGTCTTTTGTATAGTAATCGTATGTACCATTTTCATTCTTTGCCTTTAAATACTCTACAGATCCATTATAAACTATATCTGTATATTTATAATCCAACAATACATCATTATTAATATTTATTATTCCATACTTACCATCTTTCTTAGCAATGTACTTATCATCAAATAGTGGCTCTAAGTCTTCATATTCAGCTGGAATTCTTGTCTCAACTTGAAGATTTATTATTCCATATTTATCGTTTTCTTCCACTATTACATTTCCATTGCTCATATCTTCAGCGCTTGCTACCTTTCCTTCAAGGTATATGGCACCATTTTCTGATAACACTTTCCATGTTCCAGCTTCATTAACTATATAATTCTTATTATCTTTTATATTTTTTATAGCATCAAATTTACACTCTAAAACTGCATCTCCATCTGCATTTATTACTCCATACTTTGAATCAGCATTTTTTACAATATACCCATTTCTTGAATCATTTTTAATTGCTTGTATCTCTACATATTCGGTTGGAATTATTGTCTTTCCACTAGAATTAACCAAACCAACTTGGTTACCCTTATTTACTACAATGCTATCTTTTACTTGTTTTAATGTACTTATATTATCATATTCACAAGGTAGTATCTCTTTTCCATCTATATCAATTAGACCATATTTTCCATCCTTTTGAACTTTTAATGTATTTGTCTCATACCACAAATTCATTTTACCGTCAAAGTTTTGTAATGTATATACATTTTCATAGCCTGTGAATATTTGTTGATTATTTGCATTTAATGCTTTTGTCTTGTACGTTCCGTCTGCATTAACATCGTATGTACATACAAATACAGGCTTTGCTTTGTTTGGAATCTCTATCATTTCTCCGTTTGTTGGTTGAATTATAGTTTCTCCACTAGAGTTTATTACTCCCCAATTACCTTCAGTATATACTGCAAAATAATTTAACTCTATATTCTTTTTAGCAATTGTTGCTTTATCTGCTTTAAATATTTGTTTCATTGCTACTATAAGTAATACTATAATTATTATAATAGCTGGCACTGCAAATACCTTTTTTAAATTCAGCTTTTGCTCGCCTTCATACCTTCTTCCTCTACTCATATAACTATGTACCTCCAATTTCAAATTTATTATACTATACCACTTTTCCGTTGAAATTTCAATAGTTTTTTTAAATTTGGAGGGGTGGGGTTACAGGTTGGGTGGCTATTAAAGTAGAGTAGTCAAAAATTAAAATTATGTAAGAGCTAGCAATA
>CAMPBM010000023.1 GCA_946637865.1 uncultured Lachnospiraceae bacterium
ACTACGTTGTTAATATATTGCTAGCTCTTACATAATTCTTATATTGGACTACTCAGAAAAATGGCTGACCTGTGCCTTTTCAAGAAAGGAATGTTAGTAAAAATGAAAAAGAATTATAAAAAAATGAAGATTTTACGCACAGCGATGATTACATTTTCAATTTTAATTTTAATTGTTGGTTTTACGTCCATTGGTAGTAAATATGAAATTGCACAAACTAATTCAACTGGTCAATTAAGTAATAAAAAAATATGTTGGGGAATAAAAAGAGAACCAGACCATAAACAGCCTGATGTAGGTTCTAGTAATAAAATGTTATTAGAACAGTATAATGGGATTTGCATGGGTGATAAGGATAGTAAAAAAGTGTATTTAACCTTCGATTCTGGTTATGAAGCAGGTTATATGGAAAAAATCTTGGAGGTTCTAAAGAAAAATAACGTTAAAGCATGTTTTTTTATAACTGCACATTATTTGAATACACAGCCGGATTTAGTAAAAAGAATGATAGATGAGGGTCATATAGTTGGAAATCATACACCTAATTATTTAATGTCCGGAATTAATAAAGTATAAGAAATTGAGGTGAATAGCCTATTATAGTAACTATAAATTTACTTTCGTACTGCAATTTTTAAATTTTGTGGAGTGAAAGTATTTTTTTTACTGTAAAATTTCAAATCCTACAAAAAGTTTATTTGACAAGAGTATAAAATAAAGTATAGGATAAATTATAGAATAAAGTATAGAATAAAATAAAGAATAATTATAAAAATTTAGAGATAAATAGCTTTTAATGACCATATTTTAGCATATACATACCAAAAATGGTCGGAAAGAGGCATTTATCATTAGTACAAAATAAAAAATGCACGAAAACGCCTGTTATTGACATAAAATTAATGAGATTTAATAAAAATATGTCAATAACTTGCATTTTCAGTATATTTTTTGGTATAATATTATTAGGTAAGGTGATTTTATGAAAATATATAAAAGAGAAACATATTTAAACAAAATAAGAGGTTTTTATGATGATGATGAAACAATAAAGGTTATTGTTGGAATAAGAAGATGTGGTAAATCTTATTTGCTAAAATCAATAATAGAAGAATTAAAAAGTAAAGGTGTTAATGAAAAAGATATTATATACATAAGACTTGATAAAAGACCATATAAGAGTATAAAAACACCAGACGAATTAGAAAACGTAATAGAAAGTCTTATAACAGATGATGATTTTAAATATGTATTCATAGATGAAGTTCAAAATGTTAAGGGTTATGAAGAAGTAATAGATAGTTACAGAGGTGAAGGCAACATGTCTATATTTATTACAGGTTCAAATTCTTATTTGTTAAGTGGAGAGTTATCTACAAAACTGACTGGCAGAAAAATAGAAATAGAAATGATGCCATTAAACTTTTTTGAATATGTAGACATGAAAAGGTTTTATAAAAAAGAGGTAAACAGCAATATTTATATAGAGTTTCAAGAGTATATAAGGGATGGGGGATTTCCAGGTTCTATAAAATATGATAATCATGATGATAAGGTAAGGTATACTCAAAATATAATAAGCGATATATTTAAAAAAGACATAAAGCCAAATGAAAAAATTAGAAATCCAGAATTATTTAGTACAATTCAAACTTTTGTAGTAAATAATTTCGGCTCAATGATATCTGTAAGTAGTATAAGAGATTACTACAAAGGAAAAAATATAAATATTGATGAAAGAACGATTGATAGATATATAAAAATATTAGAAAATGCAAAGATATTATATAAATGTGATACATTTGATATAAAATCGAAAGAAGTTCTAAAAGGAGAAAGAAAGTATTATTTAGCAGATTTAAGTATATATTATGCTCTTAACACAGATGCCAGAATAAATTATGGACCGGTATTAGAAAATGTTTTGCATAATTATTTATTAAGCAAAGATTATTCTTTAAGTGTTGGAAAAATAGGAAAATTTGAATGTGATTTTATTGCGCGAAAAGGAATTGAAGATTATTTTTATATTCAGGTTTCAAAAAATATAGATGATGAGAAAACAGAAGAGAGAGAATATAGACCATTTTATAAAATTAAAGATATGTATCCAAGGTTTTTATTTGTATTGGATATGGTACTACAAAAAAACGTTAATGGCGTAAGAAATGTAAATATAGTTGATTTTATATATAATAATTTAGAATTAATTTCAGACCAACAAATATAAAATTTATAATATTCCAGAGTGGTATGGATTGAAAATATTCAAATGAAATAGCAACTCTACAGAGTGGAGAGTACTGCTTTTTTACAGAGACTTTAAGCTAAAAGCAGAGAACTAGAAAGCTTGTCTTTCTGTGTGCATATGCGATGCATACTGCATCACTATCCTGCCGTTGGCTTTTCTTTAGCTCAAAAGGAATACATTTCAAAATTTCAACGACTTAAAAGAACTACGAGGACGTTTGGAGATTTGTTTAAAAGAAAAATGAAAGAATTGATTAGAAACAGCGGAAATGAAGGCTTTGAGTGGATTAGCAAACGATAGAGTACTTTAAAAAATTATATTGTTTAGATATAATCATAACTAGATGGTAATTTGAAAGGAATAAGAAAATATGGATGATTTAACAAAAAGAGATATAAAAATAATTTCGTTATGCAGTGTAATTTCAGCTTTATTATATGTATTATTTGAAGGTAAAATAATGGAAATGGGGAAAGATATCACTATACCTATTATAACCAGATTTATGCCTGTACTTATAATTCAATTTGGAATGTCTTGTTTAGGGATATTGGTAGTATTAATAAAAAATAAAGAAAAATTATCTACTTATGGAATAAGAAAAAGAAATTCACTAAAATCAATTTTAGGGTGTCTCTTGTGTTCAATACCAACAGTATTATTCTTATATTTTAATAATGAATTACATAGCTTTCTACCTTTTCGAGGTATGTTTTTAACGAAAGAAATTTTAAATCTTCCAATCCCATTTAATGTAATTCTATATATGATAGTTGCAATTGTTTGGGGACTTGGAGAGGGATTATTCTATGTGGTTTTATCAAGAAAAATTAATAAAATAAAGCCTACTAAGGGAATATTTAATTTAGGGGCATTAATTTGTGCGATTATTGCTATTTTAATTCACGGAATGATTGGGTTCGATTTGACTACAATATTAGAAGCTATTTCAACTTTTATTTTAATGTATGGTTCAATATTAGTACTAGAAAAAACTGAAAATTCAATTGGAAATATATTAATATTTTTTGTTGTTTGGAATGCTTTTTAATTTTATATATTACAAGTTTAATGCTATTTTTAGATGTTAAACATATAAATTTTAGCATTTTGAAGATATGTTACTAAAAGTAACACTATTGTTTATCTAAGTGTATTTAAAAAAATTTACATATACGGTATTATTTATACAAAGGAGGGTGGTTGTTATGAATATTTCAGAAAAAATAAAACAAATTAGAAATAAAGAAGGGCTAACGCAAGAACAATTTTCAGAAAAAATTAATGTATCAAGAAATGCTGTAGCAAAATGGGAAACTAATAGAGGGTATCCAGATATTCAAAATTTAATTAATATAAGCGAGATTTTTAATATTAGTTTAGATGAATTGGTAAAAGATGATGTTAATGTAAAAAATAAAATTATTGCAGAAAGTTCATCAAAAAAATGGCATTTTCTTGTTATTCTATATTTGGTAGCAATTATTATATATATTGTGTATTTCCTAATTTTTCATAAAATTTTTATGATTGGATTTCTAATTTCAACTATTTTTATGTTAGGGATAGAAACATATATATTTATAAAAGATAAAATATGGAAAAATAACAATTAAAAATACTCATAATATTTTAATATTCTAAATTATTAAATATTATTTCAAAATTTATTCATTGACTATCTAAAAATAAGGTAGTACTATCTAAATATGAAAATATATATCCAACAAGAGAGCTAAATGTGGCTCTCTTTTTGTTATGTAAAAACACAAAAGTAATAATTCTTTTTTCTATTCATAAAATTAGAAAAAAGAAAGATTGGGAGAGATTATGTTTGAAAAATAATTGGCAAATTTCGTTGTTAAACGGCGCATAAGAAATCCTCGACGTACCAATGTACGCCTCCGGGTATCTCACTTGTTCGCCTAGAAATTTATCCAATTCTTTTTCAAGCATTGGTAAATATATGAATTTGAGGGGATTAACCTATTATAGTAATGAAAATTTACTTTCAGACCAATAAACTATAAAATGTTGGTATGAAAGTAATTTTTTTGTTTTAGTAGTCAAAAATTATAAAATATGTTATACTAATTGTGATATATTTAATAAAAGATAAGGAGAGTGAATTGACATGATGCACGAATTTGTTACTTATGCAGATGGAACGATGGTAGTTTCTTCAGATATTCGTAAAAAAGAAAACGGAGAAGAATATTTAATTGTATGCTTTGAAAGACCAATGGAGTATGGATTTGATACAGTTATATTTGAATTACCAAGTTATAATATAATAAAACAAGACGGACATTATACAGATGAGGAAATTGCAATATTTAAAACAGTAGTTGAAAGAGGTGCAGGATACTTCTTTGAGATTGCTCAAAAAGGAGGTATGCAAAGTGCCTAATCTTTTTCATTATTTAGGTTATACAATATTCTTTTGGTCAAATGAAAATTTTGAACCAATACATGTTCATATATGCAAAGGAAATCCTACAGCGAATGCAACTAAGGTGTGGATTACCAAGAATGGGGATTGTATTTTGGCAAATAATAATAGTAGAATTCCACAGCAAGATTTAAATAAAATATTCAAATCAATACATACTAGTTATTTTTATATTATTAATGAATGGAAAAGCTATTATGGTATTGATGAAGTTAAATTTTATTGCTAATGTATCAGAATTGTATGACTATTTATATAATATGTTATATATAATAAAACTAGGAGTGTAAATAAAAAATGACTTATGAATTTGTAAAATATCCTGATGGTACGTTATGTGTATTTTCAGATATTGGGAAAAAAGAAAATGGAGAAGAGTATCTTCGTGTTACTTTTGAAAGACCTAAGGAATATGGATTTGATACAGTAGTATTTGAACTTCCAAGTTGTAATGTAGTATTGAAACAAGGAAAATATACTGACGAAGAAATACAAGAGTTTAAAACAGTAGTTGAAAGAGGTAGTGATTTATTCTTTAAATATGTAAGACAAGGTGGTCTTAAATTATAAAATTGAGTTTTGCATATTTAGAGTTGAAAGGTCAATATTCCAGAGTGGTATGGATTTTTAATAGTGAAATTGCAACTCTACAGAATGTAGAGTACTGCAATTTTGCAGAATTTTTAAGCTAAAAGCAGAGAATTAGAAAGCTTGTCTTTCTATGTGTTTATGTGCTTCAATAATTTTTAGAACAACTGATATAGCAGTAGATAGATACCTTTTGGATGGTGGACCATTTTTTAAATTTCCAAAATGGTTCAGAAAGATTATGCAAATGAAATTTAAAGGTATGGTACATAATGCACAATATGGAACCGAAGAAGAAATAATTGAAAGATTTAACAGTAATAAAATGGTTCAATGGATGATACATGGAGATATAACACCATACAAATGGTATATTAAGGATATGTCATTAGCTGCACCACATATGACAGATGAATCAATTTGTAATGAAAGTGATGCATGTTATACATTTGATTTTCCAGAAATGCCAGATGAAGAACAGAAAAAAATTTATTTTACTTGGTCAGACAATGAGCCAGCAGTAAAGTCAAAAAAGAAATTACTTAATCATTATCTACATGCAGTTTATGGTAGTGCTGGAAATTTAGGACATGCTGGATTCATGTCAAGAGAGCCAGATAAATATGCAGAATTAATTGCAAAATTGGCAGAAGAAAAAATAAAGTAAGGGGGAATTTTTTTGAAATTTCACAATGCTGGGAAATATAACGGAGACGAAAGTTCTTTGCCACAAAGAGAACATCGTCCAAATACTGTACCATTTAAAGAGTTTGCAGATATGAAGAAACTTTCTCTAATTAGTAATGTGGGATGTATTTTAACGATGATTATATTAGCAATTCCGTTTATAATACTTGGTGGAAAATATATGCACGAAAATGTAATATGGTTAGCATTAAGTGGAGTATTAGCAGGATTATCATTATTTCCTCATGAATTATTACATGCTATTTGCTATAAGAAAGATGTGTATTATTATAATAATATAAGCAAAGGATTAGTTTTTGTCGTTGGAACTGAAGACATGAGCAAGACTAGATTTATATGTATGTGTTTATGCCCAAATATCTTCTTAGGAATAGTACCATATATAATATTTTTAATTTTTCCTAATTTAGTGTTCTTAGGGTTATTTGGATTAGTTTGTTTAGGAATGGGATTTGGAGATTATATAAATGTGTATAATGCCATCAAACAAATGCCTAAAGGAGCAAAGACATATTTATGTGGTATGCATTCTTATTGGTATTTAGAAAATAATTAGAACATATTTGAAATTAGATGATAAAATAGGTAGGTGATAATAATAAAATGAACGAAAATATAAAAGAAAATAAAGTAAAATCATTGGGTATATTTTTTTTAGAAGTTATACTTGTTATACTTATTTTAATTGGAATAGTTATGTTATCAAAAAATATTTATATAAGTACGGGAAATTTACTATTTTATTTAATATATATTCATCTTATATCAGTAAATGGTTTTTGGTTGGTATCACTAGTAATTCCGTATTTCATTAATGAGATGTTCGTAAAAAAAATAAGAAATAAGTTTTTGGTATATTTATTTGGATTACTTTTATTTTGGACTTGTATGGACTTAATGAATGCAAATGTATATAGGTTTCTTAATAAAAAATCTAATACCAATATAATTAGCTATAAATGTCAAATATTAGAAGATGCAATAAAATGCAACACAACCAATATAGAATCAAATTTTAATAATGTAGTATCATCAAAAACTACAGTTAATGGAGCTAGAAGAAAGAGTATATTCTTTTGGCCAGGGTACATTAGTTTTTATGATAGTAATGAAAAAGAAATTTATATGGAAGCATATGACGAATTAATTGAAATTGTTGATAGATTGAAGAAAATAAACGCAAGAGTTTATATAGAATATTATAATAATAGTGGAATTATAAAATCAATAGAAGGAATAGATATATTTGATTATGATAAATTGAATAAAAGAGTAGAAGAATTAGAAAATCAGCATCAAGAAGAAATTAAAGAGATAAAAAAAGAGCAAGAGCAAGAGCAGAAACAAAAAGAACAAGAAGAGAAAGCAAAAAGTGATTTAGAAACAGTAATATATAGAATTAAAATTAATTCTGTAGGAAAAAATATTGAAGATGTAAAAGAGGAATTGGAACAATTTGGGTGTACAGATTATACTATCAAATATGTGAGTACAAAATTTTATACAATTGGAACGGTAGCATTTATAGAGAGAATAAATGGAAAAATAGGAGCTTTCTATGTTGTAGAAAATAATGATAAAGAAGATCTAGTAAAAATGCCGGTTTTAAATAATAATATGTCAAAGACGGATGTTATAAAAATATTACAACAAAATGATTTGAAATGTTTATCATATTCTAATGAAGAGTACGAAATCGATGATGATTCAGATAATTTTGTTATATATTTATGTGCTCCACCTGGAGAAGGAGAATATGTGCCAAAAAATGCTGTTGTGAAATGTGAATTTAAAGAGAAATCATAATAAAAATCTAATTTTTACATAAAAATGATATTTAGTAACTATTATTTAAAGAATATAATTATATATAACAGAGATTTATTACAAAGGCAATATGTAAAATTGGAGATAAATATAGAAAATGGGGATTGAATGAAGAATGTATAAAACAATAAAATTGTTTTTTTTGGAGGATTTTATAAATGAATAAAACAACTAGAAATACATTGCTTTTTGTATTATTTATTATATTTTTTGTTATAGGGTGTATATATTTTTATAATCAAAGTACATATAGAACTAGGTTTGCACAAAATTGGGATAATATAAAAGGTGATTTTGAAATAATTAATGATTTAGCAATAGACTTTTTTGAAAAAAATAATGTTAATACAATAAATGTATATGAATTTAAGAAATCATTGAATAATGAACAAATAGCAGTCTTTGAAAGAGCAAGTAATAATTATTCAAAATATAATGATTATAATAATGCAATTACTAAAATTGAAAATAAAGATGGAATTATTTCATATTATGATTGGGAAGGTAACGGGTATTTAGAAAGAATAGTATATTCCAAATTATCCAAGAGTGAAATAAAAAAAGTCTTAAATAAAGGTGAAAGACACTATATTATTGAAGATTTAGGAGATAATTGGTATTATCTTGATGAGCATCATCTATAAAAACAAGAAATAATTTCAAAATTGTTTCAAAAATCATTCATTGACTATCTAATTTAAAGGTAGTATTATCTAAATATGAAAATATATATCGAACAGGAGAGCTAAATGTGGCTCTCTTTTTGTTATGTAAAAATACAAAAGTAATAATTCTTTTTTTTATTCATAGAATTAGAAAAAAGAAAGATTGGGAGAGATTGTGTTTGAAAAATAATTGGCAAATTTCGTTGTTAAACTGCGCATAAGAAATCCTCGATGTACCAACGTACGCCTCCGGTTTCTTAGCTTGTTTGTCTAGAAATTTACTCAATTCTTTTCCAAACATATTGCTTCGAAGAAAGGAATAATAGAATTTATGATGATTAGAATTGAATATGGTAAAGAAAGTTTAAAGCAAATAATTTTGAAATTATTAAAAGAAGAATACATAAATTATATAACTATAAATGAAAAATAAATGCCTATTTGAGCTGACAAGTTTTTAAGTACACGGTACAATAAATTTGTACTATAAATAGGCTATTTGCTCTCAAGGAAGGAGAGTGAATTATGAGTAGAGTAAATAGTTATAGAAGTATTAGAGTTGCAAAATACATTAGGCTTTCTCGTGATGATGGAGATGATCGAGAGAGCGAAAGTGTTGAAAATCAAAGAGATATAATTGATAATTATATTTCAGGTCATGAAGAATTATTTGAAGCTGGAGAATATGTTGATGATGGCTTTACGGGAACAAATTTCAATAGACCAGGTTTTCAAAGAATGCTACAAGATATAGAAGATGGAAAAATAGATTGCATTATAACCAAAGACTTATCAAGATTTGGAAGAGATCATATAGATACTGGCTATTATTTAGAAAGATATTTACCGGCAAAGGCTATTAGATATATTGCAATAGGTGACAATGTTGATACATCAAAGCCAGACGGATTGCAGTTTTTAACATTTAAATTAAGTTTTAATGATTATTATGCACAAGACATTTCTAATAAAATAAAAAGCGTTAAACAAAGAAAAATTGAAAAGGGCGAATATCAAGCAGGAATTCCACCTTATGGTTATAAAAAAGATGTTGAAATAAAAAATCATTTAGTACCAGACGAATATAGTTCTGAAATTGTAAAAGAAATATTTGATATGTATGTAAATAAAGGAATGTCTACAATAAAAATTGCTGATGAATTAAATAGAAGAGAAATTTTACCACCAGCAGTTTATTTGAAAATTCCAACATATATGAAGAAAAAAAGTGTAAATCCAAATGGAAGATATGTGTGGCTGAGAGCTCAAATAGGAAAGATTTTAAAAAATGAAGTTTATCTTCGGAAGTGTTGTTGGAAGGAAGTTTCAAAAGGTAAGCCATAAAATTGCAAAAGTAAGATGCACTAAAAAAGAAGAACATATTGTTTTAGAAAATATGCATGAACCAATTATTGATATAGAAACATGGAATAAGGCACAAGATAAATTAAATGGTTATACAAAAGTGAGAGATAGAAAATATAACCATGAGTTAAAAGGATTAGTATATTGTGGAGAATGTGGGAATAAAGCAACTCTAAGATGTAGAGAAGAAAAAAGAAAAGATGGAAGCGTCTGGAGGGCTACTTATTTTATTTGCTCTAAAAGGAATAATTATAGTGGACTATGTGACTGCAAACAAATATCTGCTAATCTATTAGAAGAAGCAGTTAAACAGCAATTGAAAAAGGAATTAGAAAAAATAAATTTAACAGAAGATGAAATAAAACAAGTTTACGAAGAAGCTAAGCAACAAGCAAAATCAAAAGAAAATTTATTAAAAACAGTTTTAAATAATTTGAAAGAAGAATTAAAACAAGTAGAGCAAAACATTCAAGAAATCTATCAAGATAAGATAAACAGAGTAATACAAGTTGAAGATTTTAAAGTGATTTACGAAAAAATGCAAAAGCAAAGAGATAAAATTTTAAAAGAAATAAAACAAACGGAAAGTACTTTAAATCAAAACAACGAGAAAAGCCATAAAGTTGATTTTCAAAAAATAAAACAAATAGCAGATAAGTTTTTAAAACTGGAGAAGCCTAATAAGATAATGTTAGAACAACTAATTGAAAAAATAGAGTTTGATAAGGAAAAAAACATAAGGATTAAATTTTTATTTAAAATTTGACAGAAGTTAAAGTTTGTGTTATTATTTAGTTACAAAAAAGTGATTGAAACCGACAGTCATTTATAATCCGTATGTGTACCCGCGAATACACATACTTTTTTTTTACTTAAAAATAGAGTAGACCGCGAAATCTACTCTACCGACTGTATGTATTGTTACTTTAGTCTTTGATTGATTGTTCATCTTCTTGCTGATTTTGCTGCTCATTTAGTTTATATTGCAATGCAAAGTTTTTTTCTTTTTCTGCAATTAGTTTATCAACAATATTGATGATTGCATCACCGACAGTCATTAGTAACCCTCCTTTCCGTTTTTCAGTAAAAACTACATTTTGACAAGAAAGGCTGCATATATAATAATATATTTTTGAGCTAAGAACAAGCGAATACAACATATTTCTAAAATTAAATTCATACAATTTAAGTAGATTTTTATAAAGTGACATTAAGACTTTAGGCAACCATACAGTAAACCACAAAAGCATGCCAGAGATAGATAATGATACCATAAAAAAAGAAGTAATGGAATTACACACAGCAGTATACGATAAATTTGGATACGAAATGAAATATCTTAGACCACCAAAAGGTGAATTCAGCGAGAGAACATTAAGCTATACAAAATCTTTAGAATATAAAACAGTAATGTGGAGCGTAGCTTATGATGATTGGGATGAGAATAAGCAAGGTAGAGAATCGTATGGAAAAAGCAAAATTTTAGATAATGTACACAATGGGGCAGTAATACTACTACACTCAAATTCAAAAGATAATAGTAACATATTAGATGAAGTAATTACTCAAATTAGAAATATGGGATATGAATTCGATACTTTAGATAACTTTGAATAATAATACAAACATAAAACATAAGATTTAATAAAGGGGATAGAAAAAAAGATTAAGGAAGGAGAAAAAATATGAACTCAAGGAAAAAACACTTGAAAAATAGGATAAACAAAGCTTTACAAATGCCTGATGAAATAGACTTCGAGACCCCTAAGTTAACAATTTTAAAGTTCGAGGAAGTATTAATAGAAAACTATAAAGGAATTTTAGAATACCAGGATTTTTTTGTAAGAATTCAAACCTTTATAGGAATTATAAATATTAATGGATTTAAATTAACATTAGAGGAAATGACAAGTGATGACTTAGTAGTTAAAGGAAAGATAGAAAGTATAGATTTTGAGAGTATCGTAGGGAATGGAGAGGATTAACTTTGCATATAAAGACTGTAATTTATTACATATTAGGCTATGTAAATGTAGTGGTTGAAGGATTTTTTATAGAAAGATTTATTAATACGTGTATAAGTAAAAGAATTTTTCTTTGGAATACAAATAGAAATAAAGCTACTATATTCTCTGCCAATACCAGCATAAGTAATTATAGAGAGGTAGTAAAAATAGCAAAAAAATGTCAGTGTAAAATAAAAATAAATAAGAAAAGGGGCTTACCATTTATATTAAATAAATATAGGAAGAGAAAACTTTTTGCCATAACATTAGTAGTTATAATTTTAGCTATCTTTACAATTTCTAATTTTATATGGAATATAGAGATATCTGGAATAAATGAAGAAAAACAAAAAGAAATCCTTTCATTTATCAATAATGAAGGAGTGAATGTAGGTATATACAAGAAGAAAGTTAATATACAAGGTTTGATTAATAAAATAAGAATTGCAAGAGAAGACATTGCTTGGATAGGAATGGAAATGAAGGGAACAAACCTAGTGATAAAAGTGGTAGAAGCGGATGAAAAGCCACAAATAATTGACAAAGACGAGTGGTGTAATATAATAGCTAAGAAAGATGGAATAATAGCCAAGGTAGAAGCACTAAATGGTACACCGATTGTTTCAGAAGGAGATACTGTAAAAAAAGGAGATATACTAGTTCAAGGTTGGATAGAAGGTGAACATACAGAAAACAGATATGTTCATGCTGAAGGAAATGTTATGGCCAAAGTTTGGTATTCTGAAAAGGAAAAAGTCTACTATAAACAAGAGTATGAAAATCAAACAGGAAATAAGGAAAAAAAATATACACTAAATATTAATAATTTTAAAATAAATTTGTTCAAAACCCTTTCCAAATTTCAAAATTATGATACAATAAGTACAATTAAGAAATTAAAGATAACTTCTAATTTTTATTTGCCAGTAGAAATTATTGTTGATGAACACCTTGAAAAACAGAAACGTCAGGCAAATTATAGCAAAAACGAGGCAAAAGAGATTGGAATAAATAATTTAAAAAATAAACTAAACGAACAAATTCAGGATGAGGGAAATATATCTAACATTTATATAAATACAAGCGAAACTGAAGATTATATAGAAGTTGAAGTTATATATGAAGTTCTTGAAAACATAGGGACTAAAGAAAAATTATAAATTTTGAAAGGATGATTTACGATGGAAGAAAAAAGCTTAAGAATCTACGACACGGAGAAAACTTTTATAAACAAAGTTACGAATCAATTATCAAAACTATTAACACCAACACGAATTGGGATTAATGGAATTATCATTTCTATGAAAAGAAACAGTTTAATTAAAGCATTTGAAAATTATAATGCTAACAGTAAAAATGATAATGAAGATAAAAGAGCACAGGCTACCAAAAAATATGAAGATGCATTTACATTATATTTAGAAGCAATAGACAAAAATATAATGGATACGGTTTATAAAAAAGTAAAAAATGATACCGCAAATGAATTTGAAAAGAATGCCCTATCAAAGTACTATTTAATAGCGGGACTTAAAGATTCTGAGTTTGCAGAATACAAATATAGAAAACAAAAGTATCTAATAGATTTAGATTATGATAATATTAGGTATAACGAAAAGACAAAAGTATTACAAAAGTATAAGCCTTTTTATTGTGCAAAAATGGAAACCTTATATAAAGGTATTATAAAGCACTTTTCTGTAAAACTAACAGAGAATAACACTCCAGCAGAAAAAGCAGAAATATATAACAAGATTTTTAATACTTTAGAAGAATATGTAGCTAACATATTCCCACTAAAAATGGAAGACGATGACTCTAAGGTTTATAAAGAAATAGCCGAGGAATATGAAAAATACGAAAAGTATTCAGTTGGAAAGTTAGACCAAGCTGAAGTAATAGAAAAGGAAATGATATTATTAGGAATAAGTAGAAAACTATTTACGCATAGCTTACCACTAGTGGTTGCAGAACAATGTTATATAAAACTACTAAAGGATTTGAGGGCTTTGATAGTAGATACTCGAATTGTCCAAAAAAGGGAAAAAGCATATGCTTTACTATTGAGACTAATTGAGGAATACAATGTAAAAGTTCTTTCTACAAAAGTATATTGGGACAAACCAGAACATAGAAACGACTATAAAGTGTTTTGGAATAAATATAAAGAGCTATCTAGTTTGCAGAAATCTAACAAAGAACAATATAACAAACAAAAGGAAATTCTATTTATTAGGGGCGATTTAAAGCAGGTTAGTACAAATGAAAACAAATATTTCAAGATTATGAAATTTTATAAAAATAGATTAGTTGAATTAGGAGATATGAAAAAAATACCTAATAAATGTGTTACAAGAGATGGAGAATTTGTAAAAAAGAAAGTTGTGGCTTAAATGGAAAATAATGAGTATGTAGAAATCGTATATAAAGATATTAAGGAAAATGAAAACTATGAAAAGATAATTAGTATAGTTGTCAATAAATGTTTCGAGGTTGAAAAACTGCAAAAATTGAACTTATATATAAGTGTTACATTAACAACCCCAGAGCAAATAAAAATAATAAATAATGAATTTAGGAATATTGATAAGGAAACAGATGTGTTATCTTTTCCAATGTTTGAAAAAAACGAATTAGATATGATGGTAACGCAAGGAAATAATGAAATACCAGACACTATAGGGGATATAGTTATTTCAGTTGAGAGAGTTAAACAACAAGCAGAAGAATATGGACATAGCTTCGAAAGAGAATTGGCATATATGGTAGTTCACGGTTTTTACCACTTGATGGGCTATGACCATATGGTCGAATCAGATAAGGTCGTTATGCGTGAGAAGGAAGAAAATGTTTTAAATATGCTAAATATTATAAGATGAGTAGTTAATATAAGTAATAGATGATATGTTATAAACGGAGGATTATTTGATGAAAGATAAAAAAATATTAAAAATATTAGTTATAGTGTTATCTGTATTATTGATAGTAACAGTAATTGCAACAGTGGGATATTTTTTTATAGCCAATAAAACATCATCACAGCAAACAGACGAATCTAAAGAGGAACTTGAAGAAATAGCTATTCAACTTAAGGAACCAAAAGACGAAGGAATAACAATTTTCAATGGCGACAACAGACCAGTTGCAGTTATGATAGATAATAATGTTAATGCTTGGCCACAGTATTCAATTAATAAGGCCTATATTGTATATGAAATAATAGTTGAGGGACAAGAAACACGTTTGATGGCGCTTTTTAAAGATAAAGATGTAGATGTGATAGGACCTGTGAGAAGTTCAAGACATTATTTTCTAGATTATGCTCTGGAAAATGATGCACTATATGCACATTTAGGATGGAGTCCACAAGCACAAAGCGATATTTCATCCTTAGGAGTTAACAATATTAATGGAATGATATATGATACAGGAACTTCAAGGACAGATAATTCTAAGTATTGGAGAGATTTATCAAGAAATGCTCCACATAATGCATTTACTAGTTTAGGTTCAATATATGATGTCGCAACGCGTTTGGGATATAGAACTACATCAGATAAAAAGAGCGTATTAAAATATGTTGTAGATGAAGTTAACTTGGATTCAGGGATTATAGCAAACACAGTTTCAATACCTTATTCAGGAAACCATATAGTAAAATATCAATATAACAGTGAACAGAAAAAATATGAAAGATACTCAAAAGGAGTTAAACAAAAAGACGGAAGTACAGGAGAAGATGTGCTAACCAAAAATATTATTATAACATTTGCACGAAATTATACACTAAATGACCCAGAAAGTAAAGGAAGACAAGGGTTAGATAATGTATGTACTGCAGATGGATACTATATTACAAATGGAAAAGCAATAAAAATAAAGTGTGAGAAAAAAAGCAGGACAGCACAAACAGTATATAAGGATTTACAAGGAAATGAAATAGATGTAAATGATGGAAATACTTTTATCGAAATCTGTCCACTAAATGCTGATGTTGAAATAAATTAGTGTTGTATTATGCAATATATCTTTGATAAGTACGCTTGTAGCCATCTATGAAAATTTCACCACTTAAACTGTAACTATACTAAATATAAATGATAAATTAGAAATAGGTGTATATTAATAGTACAAACTATATTTTGGAAGAAAGGAAGTAAAATGAATCAAGAGTTTAAATCTGGATTTGTATCTATGGTAGGTAGAACAAATGTAGGAAAATCTAGTATAATAAATAAATTAGTAGGAGAAAAAGTAGCTGCAATTGCCAATAAACCACAAACAACGAGAACAGCAATAAGAGCAATAGTAAATAGGGAGAATTCACAGATAATATTCATAGATACTCCAGGAATACATAAACCAAAAACAAAACTTGGAAATACCATGATAGAGACAGCCTTCGGAGTAATAAGTGAAGTTGATGTTACGTTGTTTGTAATAGATGCAACATCAGAGGATATTGGAAGAGGAGACAGAATCATACTGGATAAAATAAAGGAATCTAAAGTAAAAACAATTTTGATAATAAATAAAATTGATTTAGTTACTAAAGAGCATTTAGCAAAATTAATCGATTTATATAAGGATGAATACAACTTTCAAGCTGTAATTCCTGTTTCAGTTATGAAAAATAAAAATATGGAAATCATACTTGATGAAATAGAAAGTAACCTAAAACCAGGACCTGCATATTATGATACAGAGGAATATACAGATCAAACCTTAAGACAGTTAGTTGAAGAAACAATAAGAGAAAAAGCATTACGATTATTGGATGATGAAGTTCCTCATGGAATATATGTAGAAACAGAGAAAATGAAACTAAGAAAAACAAAAAGTAACGAAGAAATATATGATGTAGAGGTTACTATCTATTGCTTAAGAGATTCACATAAAGGAATTATAATAGGCAAGTCAGGTAATATGTTAAAGAAAATAGGAACGTACGCTAGGCAGGATTTAGAAAAAATGCTTGATACAAAAGTAAACATGAAAATTTGGGTAAAAGTAAAAGAGGATTGGCTAAATAACGAAAATTTGGTGAAAAAATTTAAGTTACAATAATATTTAAACAGGGCATTTAATCGATTAAAAAGCAATTGATGATATTGTCAAATTTATGAATAGAAAACATAAAAAAGCAAAAGATAGTAATGAAGTAAAATTTGAATTAAAGTCAAATTTTCAACTTTATTAGTAAGGAGTGGATGCATATGATAAAACAATTAGCGTGGAATACATTTAAGAATACTGGAAATATAAATACATTTATGGAATTAATGGAATTTAAGAACATGGAAAAAAACTTGAATGCAAATGATTTTTTAAAGGTGAATGAATATGGGGATAATAAAGACCAAGGGATTGATAATATCAGAGAGTAAAATGGGTGACTTTGATAAAATGGTTACAATACTAACTCCAAGCGGAAAAATTGGGTGTGCTGCTAAAGGTGCAAGGAGACCAAAGAGTTTGCTTATGGCAGGAACCCAGTTTTTTTGCTTTGGAGAATATGTAATCTTTAAAGGGAATAATAGTTATAGCATTAATTCTTGTGATACAATTGAAGTCTTCTACAACTTACGAATGGATTTAGATAAATTAAATTATGCAACAGAAATATGTAAAACTGTAGATATGGTGACATATGAAAATCAAAATACATATAGAATTTTGCAACTACTTTCAAATACCTTATATATCATGTCAGAAACTGATAAAAATTTAGAATTGGTAGAATCAATATTTAGAATACGTTTATTGTGCTTGCTAGGCTTTATGCCACGAGTTGATAGATGCGTTAATTGTGGATTGAATACGGATATTACTTTTTTTAGTATAGCAGGTGATGGCTTTAAATGCATTAATTGTGGTAGAATAGATAAGTCTGCAATAACTGTATCTCCTACCACAGTAGACGCAATTAGATATATTATTTCTGCACCTGCAAGAAAAATTTTTTCGTTTGATTTAGCAGAAGAATATATTAGAGAAATTAGTTTAGTTAGTAAGGTTTATTTAAAAGATAAAATTGAATTGCAGTAGAATTATTAAATGGAAATTAATACAAAAGTATAAGGAGAAGAATATATGGATGCAAAGCAAAAAAGAAAAATCAAGGTAAAAACTAAGAAAATTGCAAATAGTTTTAAATACGCAATGGAAGGTATTTTTTCAGCTTTGAAATGTGAGAGAAATATGAAAATACATTTTGCTATTATGATATTGGTAATAATTGCAGGACTTATATTTGAAATTAGTGCTATAGAATGGATAGTGTGCATCGTGCTGTTCTCTGGCGTTATTTCAGGTGAGCTTTTTAATACGGCAATAGAAAATTTAGTTGACATTGTTATGCCATATAAAAACGATAAAGCTAAAGTAGTTAAAGATGTTTCTGCTGGTGCAGTATTAATTTGGGCAATTGGTGCTGCCATTATTGGATTAATTATCTTCTTGCCAAAAATATTTGAGGTTGTATCTTATTAAACCATTTTTGGAAAATCTAAAAGTGTATCATCTATGGAATCTGTTGACAATTAAAAATGAAGGTGTTATACTCTTGATACATTATGTAGAGTAAAAAGGAGAGGAAAATGACAAGAGTTTATGATTGGCAGAATTCAATAAATGAAAGTGAATTATCTGAATGTGCTAAAAGTATTAAAGACGGTGGAATAGTAGTATTCCCAACTGAGACAGTATATGGAATTGGAACTAATGCATATTACAAAGAGTCAGTTAGAAATATATATAAAGTTAAACAAAGACCAAATGAAAAACCTTTGTGTATTTTAGTAAAAAATAGTAGTGATATAGAAAAATACGCATATATAAGTAATGACATAGAAAAAAAGATAATAAAAAAATTTATGCCAGGACCATTAACAATTATATTAAAGAAAAAAGAAGGCACATTTGATTACATATCATCTGGCAAAGAAACAATAGGTATTAGAATCCCCAATAATAATATAGCTTTAGAACTATTGAATAAAGCAGATGTGCCTATAGTTGCGCCAAGTGCTAACATATCCGGACAACCAAGTGGTATAAACTTCGAGGATGTATTGAAGGATTTTTATGGAAAAGTAGATATATGTATAAACGGAGGGAAAAGCAAATTATCTACATCCTCAACAATAGTACAAGTCCTAGATAACAAGCCAGTTATCCTAAGACAGGGACCAATTACACAAAAACAAATAGAAATCGCAGTAAACTCTAACTAAAAACATACTACTGCACCCACATAGAGGAGCACAGCGTGTTCCTCTAAACTACGTCCACACCCAAAAAAGCAACCACCCCCCGTAGCGGAGCACTAAAGTGCTCCACCAAACTACCCCACCCCCAAAAACAACCACCCCCTCGTAGCGGAGCACTAAAGTGCTCCATAAAAACAAAATAAAAAGGAGTCAAAAAATGTATCTAATAGTAGGATTAGGAAACCCAGAAAGCGACTATTCAAAAACAAGACATAATATGGGATTTGATGTCATAAATAAAATATCCCAAAAATTTAATATAAGTGTAAACAAAACAAAATTCAAAGCCCTATACGGAGTAGGAGAAATATCAAATGAAAAAGTCATTTTACTAAAACCACAAACATTCATGAATCTAAGTGGAGAAGCAGTTCAAGAATTCGTAAATTTCTATAAATTACAAAATAAAGATATACTAGTTATCTATGACGATATAGACACAACCCCTGGGAAAATAAGAATCAGAAAAGCAGGAGGACCAGGAACTCATAATGGAATGAAATCTGTGGTAAGTTCGTTAAATACACAGGATTTTACAAGAATAAGAGTAGGAATTGGTATGCCACAATTCAAAGGAGATTTAATAAATTACGTTCTTGGATACATTCCAGAAGAGGAATATACAATATTACAAACAGGAATAAACTTGGCTTCAGAAGCTGTGGAAGAAATTATAAAAAATGGAACAGACATAGCAATGAATAAGTATAATTAGTAATTCTATACAATACAAAATTAAAAAAGAAAAATATCGAACAAAAATATTGAAGAAAGATATAGAAGAAGAATATCAAAGAAAAATATAGAAGATAGATATAGAAGAAGAATATCAAAGAAAAATATAGAAGAAAGATATAGAGGAAGAATATCAAAGAAGAATATCAAAGAAAGATAATGAAGAAAAATATCGAAGAAGAATATCAAAAAAATCAAAGAAAGGAAGTTAGTGTGAAAGAAATTTTTGTTAATACCACGGAAGAAAAAAGCATAATTGCGGTAGTTGAAGATGGGTGCTTGCTTGAAAAATATGAAGAATACGATGAATTTGAAAAGTTAGAAGGAAATATTTATTTAGGCAAAATTACAGACATTTTACCTGGTATGCAAGCATCATTTGTAGATATAGGGGATTGCAAAAATGCTTTTTTACACATCAAAGATGTTATACCAAAAATAAGTAATCAAACCGGAAATAAAAATGAAGATTTAAATAAATATAATATAAAAGACTATGTAAAACAAGGAATGCCAATTTTGGTTCAAGTGAAAAAAGATAAGACACATAAAAAAGGAGCAAAGGTTTCAACAAATTTAAATATAGCGGGGAAATACGTTGTAGTTATACCAAATAGTCAATTTGTGACAGTCTCAAAAAAAATAGAGGATGAAAGAGAAGTACAAAGACTAAATAATATAGTAAAGAGTTTGGGAATAGAAAACTATGGAATAATAATTAGAACATCAGCAATAAATGCAAGCGAAAGTCAAATTATTGAAGATGTACAATCATTAATAAAAAAGCACAAAAATATTGAAGAAAAAGCACATACGTTATTAAATTCTAAAACACCAAATCTTCCTACATTATTGTTTGAAAAAGGTAATATTATAAAGAGATTATTGTTGGATATAGGAAGTCAAGGGTTAGATAAAGTTATAGTTAATAATGAAAGTGTTTATAATAATGTAAAATATCTCCTAGATGAATATAAACTTAATGTTGAAGTGGAATTATTTAAAAGAGAAAATATACTAGATACCTATAATTTAGAAAAACAGATTGCAAAAATTTCTAATAGGAAAGTATGGCTTAATTGTGGCGGATTTATTACAATTGATCAGACAGAAGCTTTGACTGCAATTGATGTTAATACAGGAAAATTTATAGGAAAAGAGAATATTGAAAAAACTGTACTAAAAGTTAATTCTGAAGCAACTGTAGAAATAGCAAAACAAATAAGAGCTAGAGACTTAGGTGGAATCATAATAATAGATTATATTGACATGGATGCATGTGAAGATGAAGAATTTATTCAGAATTTATTAATAGAAAATTTAAAAAAAGATAGAGCCAAAACGCAGGTAGTAGGTTTTACGAAGTTACATTTACTTGAAATGACCAGAAAGCATATTTGCGGTTAAAGGTTTATCAAAGAGGGTGTCCTAGAGAGGGACACCCTTTTTGAGGGTACCGCCAGGGATATATATATCATATTGTTACAGGTCAGCCTTGGTGCTTTTGCAATAAGCCGTCCAATATAAGAATTATG
>CAMPBM010000024.1 GCA_946637865.1 uncultured Lachnospiraceae bacterium
AAGGTCAACAAGTTGGTGTAATTGGAAGAATCCAAACAAGAACTTGGGATGATGAGCAAGGTCAAAAACATTATGTAACAGAGGTTGTTGCAGAAGAAGCATATTTTGCAGATAGCAAGAGGGAAAATGATATGGGTGGAAGCTTTGATGCTACATTCGGAACAATGCCTTCAACAAGTAGCGGTTCTGATTTTGAAATATCTTCAGGTGATGACCTACCATTTTAATTATGACAAGTAATTATAAGTTCAAGAGAGAACTTATCTTAAAAGCTAGTGTAGAAACTAGTTTCTAAATGTAAAATATTTTAGAGATAGGGGGGAAAATATAAAATGGCAGAAAAAAAGAATAATAGAAGAAATAATAGAAATAATGATGACGACTTCAATCCTAAATTTAAAAAGAGAAAGAAGGTATGTCCATTATGTAAGGATAAAAACCTAGTTCTAGATTATAAGAATCCAGATCAGTTAAAGAAATTTATTAATGAAAGAGGTAAAATATTACCAAGAAGAGCAACTGGTGCATGTGCAAAACATCAAAGAGATATAACTTTAGCAGTTAAGAGATGTAGACAAATTGCACTATTACCATATACTCAAGACTAATTCAAATATGAAATAAAGTTACAATCTAATAGAGAGGCTAGTGAAAAAGTAGACTTTCTATTAGAATGTAACTTTTTTTCATTCAATAGGGAAGTCACACCTACCTATAGCGGAGCACTAAAGTGCTCTATACAAAATAATATAAAAGAGAAAAGGTCACATTCCACAAGGAATGGACCTTTTTTTTTCTTAGTTAATCAAATCACAAGTACCATACGGTGTGTTTGTGGCTTGAAAACTTGTTCACATGTTTCTGTACTCATGTGCAAGTCTTTTTCAAGAATGTCATGAAGTGCAATTGAGCCTTCTCCATGATATCCTAATTCAAATCCGTTTATAATACGGATTACATCGCCATTTTTGTAAAAAATGGTAAGGTTTGCATGGACTGATTCTGCCTGTTCGATGACAATTTTCTCAGCATCATCTACGCTAAGGTGATGAAACAGCTCAGTAGCTTTCTGAGTTTCACCCTTAGCATCCAGTATAACAGTTGTTCTTTGCATGTGTATTCCTCCAAACAATTTTATTTGCACTAATGAAGTATATAGTATAGTGAAAAGAGGAATTATACTAAAATTGTGCATGGGAAGATAATATCATATATTTTCAGAAATGTCAACTTGCATTATGAAATAATTTCCATAAAAGGTTACTGTTTAACGCTTTTTATAAAATAATCCGCCCAAACCATAGAATTATGTAGCGTTCTGAAATATATTAATACTCCGTTCGTTTACTGGCGATTAGATTTGAGAAAAAGACATAAGGTGGGAGCGCCAAAACTGCGCACTCCACTTCGTATTAATATATTTCAGAACGCTACATAATTCTATGGTTTGGGCTACTCAAAAGACGAAACTGTTAAACTGTAACCATAAAAGCTACAGGGTGTTACAATTCACGGCTTTTACAACAAGCCGTGAAAAATCAAAAAATCTTCGCCCAAAATTTCAAATTGACAAAACAAGACCGTCCCCAAACGTTTCAAAAATGAAACAAAACAAGATTACCACCAAACGTATAAATGTGGAAAAAAATGCTCATACTTAAAATAAAAGCATTGTGGAGATGAGATTATTATGAAATTAGGAATTGCTTTATCAGGAGGAGGAATACGAGGAATTGCTCATGCTGGTGTGTTACAAGCTCTGGAAGAAAATAAAATAAGACCAGATATTATAGGAGGAACAAGCTGTGGAAGCGTAGTAGCAGCAATGTATGCTATGGGATATTCGCCATATCATATTTTTATACTTTTCAAACGCTATGCTAAGACAATTTCAAAAACTAATGCAATTCCAATATTAACAGGAATTCAAAATTACATTTCACAAAGGAAGATACTAATTTCCGGATTTAACAATGGAGAAAAAATGGAGAACCTTTGTAATGAAATTGCAAAGAGAAGAGGAATATATAATATTAACGAAATTAAGATGCCTCTTGTAATTCCAACTGTTGAAATGATTAGTGGAAAGGAGTTTATTTTCACTAATTATATGCCAAATGAAAAAAGTAAAAATAAAGAATACATTATTGATATTAACATTGGGAGAGCAATAAGGGCCAGCAGTAGCTTCCCAGTGTATTTTAGTCCCTGCAAGCATAAGGGGTATGCTTTTATGGATGGTGGTGCGGTAAACAATATTCCTGTTGATGAGATAAAACTCCAAGGTGCAGATAGGGTGATAGCGGTTAAATTTCGTTCTGATGAGATTGATGAGGATAGTAATATGATGGATTTGGTTATGAAATCAATTGATATAATGGGAAATAAAATTTCGGAGAATAATATAGAATTGAGCGATTTAGTGTTGGATGTCTATACAGATAAAGTAGGACTTTTGGACTATGAGAAGTTGGACAAGTGCTTTGAGTATGGATATAATTCAGTAATGGAAAACATTAATGGAATAAAGAGTATAGTAGATGAAAAGTGAGTGCAAGAGAATAATTTACCTAAGTTAAAAATTAATGTTTCACCTGCACTCATCTTGTATTTATTAATCATAATTCACCTATAATCTAATCCGAATTCAACCAAAATCCATCCAAGAGCCAATCAAAAATTCAACCAAATCCACCAAAAAAGCCAATCAAAATCCAGCCAAATTTCAGCTTTCCAATATTTTTTTTACTCTTTCAATATCATCATTGTCAGCAACTCTAATACCATTTAACTGATATTTTTCATTAAGATTAAGCCATTTGTACTTGCCTAAATCGTGGTAGGGAAGGAGGTCAACTCTAGTAATGTGGCGAACAGAATTTAAAAAATCGCGTAAGGCATACAAGTCTTCCTCTCTATCAGTAATAGTAGGAACTATCACTTGCCTAATCCATATTTCTTTTTCAATAGAGTCTAAATATTGTATAAATTCTAATTCCTTCTTATTAGAATGACCGACTAAATCTTTACATATATCGTCATTAATACATTTTATATCTACCAAGAACAAATCTGTAAGGTTGATTAATTCTTTTATAGTATTAGTTAAGCCAACCATCCCAGATGTATCTATTGCAGTCTGTATTTTAACGCTTTTTAGTTTTTTAAACAACTCTATCAAAAAATCAGCTTGTAGCAACGGCTCTCCACCACTTACAGTTACGCCACCGTGTGAAGCAATGAAATAATTTTTATAACGAACTATTTTTTCAAATATTTCATCGACAGTGTATTCAGTTCCTCCATTTAAATCCCAAGTGTCACGATTATGGCAGTATTTACAGCGAAGATGACATCCTTGCATAAAAAGAATAAAGCGAATTCCAGGACCGTCCACTGCCCCTAGCGTTTCAAACGAGTGGATTTTTGCAGTTAATTCTTTCATATTTACTACCATTCCTTTCTTTTACGACATACAGAACTTTGACATATTTTCTTATACTTAACTATTATATTAGATGATTTAATGCAAATATATCAAGACCAACCTACCCCGTAATAATTAAGGGATACGTACCAAAAATATTCTAATAATAATTAATAATTAAGGGACACATACCCATAATATCCTAATAATAATTGATAATTTAGGGACACGTACCCATAATATCCTAATAATAATTGATAATATTGGGACGTGTACCCAAATAACCTAAATATATTTGCTAAATTCTTTCGTGAATTGTTCTATGAATTACATCCAACTGTTGTTCTCTAGTTAATTTAACAAAGTTGACTGCATATCCAGATACCCTAATGGTTAATTGAGGATATTTTTCTGGGTGTTCCATAGCGTCCTCTAATAATGCTCTATCAAATACATTAACATTTATATGATGACCTGTTTGCATGAAATAACCATCTAATAAACCTTTTAGATTTTCAATTTGAGTAGGTAATTCTTTTCCTAAAGTATTTGGTGTAATAGCAAAAGTATAAGAAATTCCATCAGAAGCATATTCAAAAGGTAACTTTGCTATTGTATTCATTACTGCTACAGAACCGTTGATATCTCGTCCATGCAAAGGATTAGCACCAGGACCAAAAGGCTCCTTAGCCCTTCTTCCGTCAGGGGTATTGCCAGTTGCTTTTCCATATACTACATTTGACGTTATAGTTAAAACTGAAAGAGTTGGTTTTGCATTTCTATATGTCTGATGTTTTTCTAATTTACCCATAAAGGTTTTTATAATATCAACTGCAAGGCTATCTACTCTGTCATCATCATTTCCATACTTAGGAAAATCGCCTTCAACTTCATAATCAACTGCCAAACCATCTTCATTTCTGATAACTTTTACCTTGGCATATTTTATTGCAGATAAAGAATCTGCTACAACAGATATTCCAGCAATACCACATGCCATAGTTCTATAAATAGAGTTATCGTGTAAAGCCATTTCTAAAGCCTCGTAAGAGTACTTATCATGCATATAGTGTATAATATTTAATGCTTTTATATAAATTTTTGCTACATAATCCATCATGACATCAAATTTTTCCATAACCTCGTCAAAGTCTAAATACTCAGATGTTATAGGTTGGAATTTTGGAGCGATTTGTTTTCCAGAATTTTCATCTCTACCACCATTGATGGCGTATAATAGAGTCTTAGCTAGGTTTGCTCTTGCACCAAAGAATTGCATTTGCTTTCCTATTTTCATAGGAGATACACAGCATGCAATACCATAATCATCCCCCAAAGTAGCTCTCATTAAATCGTCATTTTCATACTGAATGGCAGAGGTTTTAATTGATATTTCAGTACAGAAATTCTTGAAATTATCTGGCAAGTTTTTAGACCATAGAACTGTTAAGTTTGGCTCAGGGGCTGGTCCTAAGTTTATTAAGGAATGAAGAACTCTGTATGAGTTTTTAGTAACCAAAGTTCTTCCATCAATTCCCATACCACCAATACTTTCAGTTACCCAAACGGGGTCGCCACTGAATAGTTCATTATATTCTGGCGTACGTAAGAAACGGACTAAACGAAGTTTCATTATAAAGTGATCCATTAATTCTTGAGCTTCTTGTTCTGTTAATATACCATTTTTTAAATCTCTTTCTATATATATATCTAAGAATGTAGAATTTCTACCTATACTCATTGCTGCACCATTTTGATCTTTTACAGCTCCTAAATATCCGAAATATAACCATTGAATAGCCTCTTTACTATTTCCAGCAGGAACAGAAATATCGAAACCGTATTTTTCAGCCATTGCTTTTAAATCGTTTAAAGCTTTGATTTGTTCTGAAATTTCTTCTCTGTTACGAATTGTATCAGAGGTGAATTCATCAGGATTCATATTTAATAAATCTTTTTTCTTTTCATTAATCAAATAATCTACACCGTATAGTGCTACCCTTCTATAATCTCCAATTATTCTCCCACGACCATATCCATCAGGTAGTCCTGTTAAAAGGTGAGAGCTTCTTGCAGAACGAATTTCTGGCGTATAAACATCAAAAACGCCATCATTATGTGTTTTTCTATATTTAGTATATATTTCTTCTATCTTATCATCAACTTTGTAACCATAAGCTTCACAAGATTTTTCGACTATACGTATACCACCATTTGGCATGATGGCACGTTTTAATGGTGCATCTGTTTGAAGACCAACAATTTGCTCCAAGTCCTTATCTATATATCCAGCTTCATAAGCATTTACTGAAGACGGAGTTGAAACATCAGCATCAAGAACGCCACCCTTTTCGTTTTCTAATTTATATAATTTTAAAACTTTATCCCATAACTTTTTTGTCTTTTCAGTTGATTCAGTTAAAAAAGAAGAATCATCTTCATATGGGGTGTAATTTGATTGAATGAAATCCCTTACATTTATTTCATCTGTCCAATTGGTATGCTTTACAAAACCATTCCATTGCTTAAAATCCATAATAATTGCCTCCTTTATTTATTTAATCACTAGATTGTAATATATCATACTTTGCATCTTATTTCAACAAAAAAAATCTTACAAAATTTATTATACGCAAAATAATAAATTTTATAAGATTTTTAAGTAATAAGAAAAAATCCAATCAATCCGTAGCCGAGCACATTGTGTTCCAAAGAAAAATAAAATATTTCTCTTATTTAGAAACCTCTAATCCTCGATGATTGTCTTGGCAATTTTATAAATTAATTTTTGTTTATTAGCAGAACAATTACTAAAAATTTCATTAAATTCAGAAACTAGGTACTGGTCTGAAGTACTGGCAGTACCATTTAAAATATATCCTTCTGTTACACCTAAAATACCACAAATCTGACTAAGTCTTTTTAAGTTAATCTGTGATAAACCACGTTCGATTCTACTTAAAAAGGCAACTGAAACATCCAATTTCTCAGCTAAATCTTCTTGTGTCATTTTCTTAGCTAATCTTGCTTTCTTTAATCTTTGTCCAATTATTGCGAAATCTAAAGCCACTTATATCAACTCCTTTTGGAAATTTATAGCATTTGTAAATTTATTTTTACAGAAACTAAATTATATAATTTGATTTATAAGTAAAAAATATACTGGGAATTTTTTTATTTTATGTTTTTTATTTAATTTTAAAATTTAATATTTAAAATTAAAAATGTAAGATAAGTGAATGGAGACAAGAGAATAGAGGCAACATGAGACAGTTTCAACGTCCCCTTGTCTCATTTTGTCTAAAAAAAATTTTTTGAAAATTGAGCTAAAAAAAGACGCAAAAGCTTTGAACCGTAAGGAGTACAAACAAAGAAAAAAATACCATGTCGAAAAATGTTGACATTTGTCATTTTATCATTTATAATTTTACTAGGTTAGATACAAAAGATGGAGGAAGAAAGATGAGTAGATTTGCACAAAAGACTAAAACCTACGAAGCTGTAAACATGAAATATACTGAAGATGGTTTTATAAAAGAGAGTATACAAGCAGACAATTATATTAACATAATAGAAATAAAGAGGTGCAGAGGCAGAAGAATCTACACACGTTTTTAACGTGTGCAAATTCTTCTGCCTTTTGACGTGCAAAGGAAAAAAACTTCAAGTATTTTGAAATCTAACAAAAAATCAAATCTGTTGGAGGGGGTGATATTATAAATCAAATAAGAAAGAGGTTAGTTATTATAGGCATCATCTGTGCAATTGTAATGGGAGTATCTGGAACATACGCTTTTATGGGAGAAAATATAGGAAACAATGCTTTTTATACTGGCTTGGTAGATATTGAATTAAATGAATACATATTAAATGAAAACAATGAAGAAATATTATATACAGGTCAATATAACGAACAATTTGAAAATGTAACGCCAAATCAGGATATAACATTAATAGAAAGAGTAAGTAACGTTGCAGAAGATTGTTATTTAAGAGCAAAAATGACTTTAATTGATTCCAACAATAAAGAGTATAAACTAGATATCCAAGGAATGCCAAAAGAGTGGGAAAAAATTGGAGAATACTATTATTATAAACCTACTTTAAAAAAGAAGGAAGAAGTAAATGTATTCGAACAATTAAAAATGCCACCAGACATTGAAGAACAGATACAAGACTATTATATTGTTCTACATGTAGTAGTAGAAGCTATTCAAGCTAATAATTTCAACCCAGACTATGAAGCACAAGAACCATGGAACAATGTAAAAGTAGAAAAAAGCATACATAACGATTACGCAGTGGTAGGCAACGAGAATAGCAACAAGATGACAATAAAATACGAAAACAATACTAACAATTACATTAAAGTACCAAATGATTTTTTAGAGTCATTAAGTAAAATGATGCCTGGGGACAACAGAAAGCTAGAGCTTAGAATAGAAAACATAGACATAAAATCAGCAGAGTTCTTCTTGAATGTTGAAAATGAAGCATTAACACAAGAACAAGAAAACTTACTAAGAAGAATATCATTAAAAATTACAAACAGCATTGGACAAGTACTGTATAATGGTAGTCTTGCAGATGTAAGAAATGTAAATCTAGGAAAGTACAACAAAAATAATACGGAAAAATTAACATTCAGTATTAGTGCACCAGAAGACTTATCAAATGAATATTCAAGCTTAAATCCAAGTTTAATATGGAGGTTTTCTGCTAAATATGAGGAAGACGTTATAAACAAAATAATAAATAGAATATCGAACCCACAAACAGGAGATTTTAAATTTGATTTGTCATTAATATTATTCTTTACTGCAACAGCAGGGCTAATAGTAGTATTAGCATTGTCTAGAGCAGACAGTAAGAATACAAGTGACAAGTAATATTATAGTGAATTGGCTAAGACCAAAAATTCAAACACTATAAAATGAAAGGGAGAAAATTATGAATAAGAAAAAAACCGTTATAGCTGCAGCTGTATTAGCACTAGTAGTATTAGTAGGAGGAATTTTAGCTTACTTCACAGACACAGAGGAGAATGTAAACGTATTTACAATTGGTAATGTAGATATTACATTAACAGAAGCAGGATGGACAGAAGGTTCATTTGTTAATGACGTATGGACAGCTGGTACATCAGGAGAATACTCAAGAGACGAAGCTCAAAACCTTACACCAAATGCAGTAATACCAAAAGCTCCAATAGTAACAAACGTAGGAAGCAATGATGCTTATGTATTTGTAAAAGTAACTGTTCCAATGGATGATGCAGCTACAGCAACTGAAGCTAAAAATGGTACTACACCAGTTAACAAAGAATTATTCACATTCACACTAAACAGCGGATGGAAAGAATTATCACACAATACAGCAACAGGTGAATATGTATTCGTATATGCTACAGGAGATCATACAGGATCTGGAATATTAAAAACAGAAATGTCAATTTTAAACAAAGCAGGAGGAGCTACAGTAGCTACACCAGCTGTATTTGATCAAGTAACTTTAATCGACTTAGCAGAAGCTCCAGCAGACTTAGCTCCAGAAATCGATGTTAAAGCATATGCTATTCAATCTAACAATATAGATTCTACAAAAACAACAGCTGAATCTATATTCGCATTATTTGCAGCACAAGGTGAATAATATATACATAAATAAAATAAAGGTGTGAGAGCATGGAAAAGGTTTTAAAATTTGTCAAGGTGTTAACAAACACCTTGACAACAATAATAATAATAGTAGGGTTAGTCTTTTTATTGCTATATGCGATAGGAATAGAGCCATATGTAGTACAATCTGGATCAATGGAAGATGAAATAAAAACAGGAAGTTTAAGCTTCATCAACAAACGTGTAAAATATGAAGACGTAAAAGAAGGCGATATAATAGGATACACATCAACCACAGATAAAAAGGTATTACATAGAATAATAAAAGTAGAATCGGATGGAATACGCACAAAAGGTGACGCCAATGAAGATATGGATGGAAATATAATAACAGAGCAAAATTATATAGGAAAAGCCATATTTTGGGTACCAGAGGTAGGTTATGCAGTAAATGCAATGCAAACTGGTAGAGGCAGGGTAATACTAACAACTGTAATAGTAGCAATGCTTGTATCAGCAATTTTAATAGAAGATCCATCAAAAGAAAAAAAGAAAAAAAATAAGAATAATAGTATAAAATATAAAGCTAATAATAATGGCTACAATGACAATGACTTTAAAAACAATAACAATACAGAAAGTGAAAATAGTAATGATATATATGGAAAAGGCATTAAAAACACTGAAAAATTCGCTGGTGGTAATAACAGTAGTAATATGGAATTAGAACTTAATAAAGAAGATAAAAAAAATAATAATGGAAATAACAGTGAAGACAATGATGCGGATGTTATTGAAAATAATGAAGAAAAAGCATAATAGTTATAAAAAGCAACATAGAAAAATTTTTTAATAGAAAGCTAAAGAAAAGGTGATAAAGGCAATGTATAAATTAATACGTTATTTTCAGAGAGCAACTATATTAGCAGGTGTATTAGTAACAATATTAATTGCACTTCCCCTAGCATTTGGTATTAAACCATATGTAGTACTATCTGGATCAATGGAACCTAAAGTAAAAACAGGTTCAATTGCATACATAAATACAAAAGTGCCAGTTGAAAGTATAAACAAATACGATATAATAGGGTTTAATGCTGGAGGCAATATGATAGTAACCCATAGGGTAGTTGATATAAGTAGCGATGGTTTTACAACAAAGGGAGATGCAAATCAGAATAATGACGAAAAATTAGTAAAATACAGTAGTTACATAGGAAAAAATGTATTTTCCATACCATATATTGGAAGAGTGGTAGCCTATTTTAGGACAAGCACTGGAATATTTTGGTTAACAGCAATTATAGGACTTAACATATTATGTACATTATACGATAAAACAATATATAAAGAAGACTATGAAGAAAGTGAGAGTACAGAAAAAGCAAACACACGAGATAAATTTGGCAAGGATAATGAGATATCGGAAAATGCTAAATTAATAAGAAACTCAAGAAAATATAGTAGTTTAACTCCAGAAGAGAAAAAACATAATTTGCAACAAATGTATGATACATTATTAGAAAAAACAGCAAATACCAAAAGTCATGCTTTTGAAAATTTTAGCCCAGAGCAGAAAGAAAAGATATATCAAGAGATGTATTATAACAAAAATGAAACAGAAAAATTGAATATTTTTAAAGAAGCCAAAAAAAGAAAAGGGTTTTTTACTAAAAAAAGCGGTAAGCATGCAAAACAATGGTAATAGACGCAAGGAGATTTAATTATGCTACATATTTGACAATATCATATATTGAAATCAGGTAGTATAATTAAATTTCCTTGCGCTATGTAAAATATTGATAGAGGTGTATTTATGACAAAAAAGAAAATAAAAAAAAGGAAGTTAGTACAAGTAATCGCACTGTTTGCACTATTGGTTACCTTAATTTGTAGAGGGACATATAGTTATCTAATTGCAAGAGATAGTAAGATAAATTCTATAGAACTACTTAATCCACCACCAGAGATAAAAATTGGAGATAGTGTTAATTATAGTGTAACAGTAAACAGTGGAACAGAGAATGAAGTAGCGTTAAATGAGTGGAAAGTACTACAGGTAAATGAAAATGATGGATATGTAGATATGATTTTAAGCGATTATTTACCTAATAAAGCAATATCAACAGATGCTGTAACTGCTGGAAAATTAAGTACAGAGGGTACATATCTAGTAAGTTCTACAGGAAGTAATACTGAATTGTTAAGTGCTATGACAACTCCAAATTATTGGAGTCATCTAATAACAGGAAAATTGCAAAAAACTTCAACAAATGCAGGAATGACACCAACAGCAAAAGGAAGTCCAACTGTAGAACAGTTTAAAGAAAGCTGGAATAGTCAATATCCAGGTGAAATAACAACTGAAGGAAATGAAACATCAGGATGGCCACTTTTTGATGTTTCAACCTGCAATGGATATAGTAATGTGCCAGAGTCAGATAATGTATATTTCCCACATAAATCGCAACTACAGGACAGTACAGGAGCATGTTTTGGATATTGGATGGCATCACCTTGTAGTACAGGTCCTGCTGAAAATATGGTTATGACCTATAATGGGAATACAGAAAAAGTTTCACCTAGCTATACACATGGAGCTTTTCGTCCTGTAATTCGTATACCATTTAGTATACTAATACCATCAGATGGCAGGGGAATTTGGGATATAAATTACATGAAATATACAGTAGAATTTAATGCAAATACTGGCGAAGGAACTATGGATAACCAAGTGTTATTTGAAGGCGAATCAATTAATTTACAAGCAAATACATTCACAAAGAGCGGATATACCTTCTCTCATTGGAATACAAAAGCAGATGGAACTGGAAGAAATTATAATGATAAGCAACTAGTAAAAGACCTTGCAGGAAATGGTGAAACAATAACATTATATGCACAATGGTATGAGTCATCATTGAATAAGGTAAAATATGCAGTTCAAATCTATGGAATAAATCAAGATGTTGATGCAAACAACCATGAAATAGGCTTAACCTTTGGACCAGCAACAGGAGCAAATTATAATAATAGCTATGTAACACATGAGTATGATGCAAATCAAAGTGGAACTTATGACGTAATGATAGTAACTCATAATGTAGCTGAAGATGGAAGTGAGACAATAGCTTCAAGAGTTGCATTAACAAATTCAAGCGGAGCTATAGTAACAAGAACTCTAGAAGAAAAACAAAAATATGACGTAAACTTGCGTGAAATAAGTTGGAAAGAAATTGAAGAAACAACCGATAAGAGCGTGTTTAAGGATTGTATGCTTTGCGGAGATACAAAGAGTGTATTCTTTACATTAAATACTACAATTAGTTCTGGAACTAAGCAAACAGCGTATGGTGATGGAGCTGGAGTGTTGTATAGTACGGTAAATGGTTATTATAGAAGGTGGAACCCCGCAAAAAGTAACTCTACTTCATCAGCGAATAATTCAGCAGTAGGAACAGGAGTAACATTAGATAGCAACGAACAAAACTATGGTTCAAATGCAAGAAATGCAGGTGCGTATAAAACTTCGCACATAAGAGCAACATTAATAGGTTCAGACGTTTCAAACCCAACAATTGGATATGCAGGAGATGTAAACTTAGATTCGACAACATGTTTGTATAGTTGTATAGAAAGTGGATTGAAAGATGTAATAACACCAAAGAAAGTAAAATATGTAACAGGAAGATCATCAAGTGATTATGATGCTAATAATACTCCGCTAGTAGATTCGATATGGTTGTTATCAAACAGAGAAGTATATGGTACAGGAGAGTACAGTGGAAATACAACAGAAGGATTAGGAACAAATGGAGATGGTTATAGTAAATTTGGAAATACAGAGTCAAAATACTATATGTCAACTTACAATACAAGCAGTACAGCTAATAGAACCGCATATAATGAGGCTGGCTCTGCTAACATCTGGTGGTTGCGCTCGCCTCGCCTTTACGATACGTACATTACGTATAGTGTATACAGCGAGGGTAACATCAACTACTACCATTCGTACAGCACGCGCGGGTTGGGTTTGGGCTTCTGTATAGGAACACATTCAAAGGTTTCTTTCGATTCAAACGGTGGAGCAGGAGCAATGGAAGACCAAACGATAATGCAGGGAGTGCCAACAAATTTAACAGCAAATAGCTTTACAAAGAGTGGATATACTTTCTCTCATTGGAATACAAAAGCAGATGGAACAGGAAGAAGTTATAATGATAAACAATTAGTAACAACTGCAATTGCTTCAAATGGTTCAGTAAAATTATATGCACAATGGTATGATTCATCATTGAATAAGGTAAAATATGCAGTGCAAATATATGGAATAAATCAAGATGTTGATGCAAACAACAATGAAATAGGCTTAACCTTTGGACCAGCAACAGGAGCAAATTATAATAATAGCTATGTAACACATGAGTATGATGCAAATCAAAGTGGAACTTATGACGTAATGATAGTAACTCATAATGTAGCTGAAGATGGAAGTGAGACAATAGCTTCAAGAGTTGCATTAACAAATTCAAGCGGAGCTATAGTAACAAGAACTCTAGAAGAAAAACAAAAATATGACGTAAACTTGCGTGAAATAAGTTGGAAAGAAATTGAAGAAACAACCGATAAGAGCGTGTTTAAGGATTGTATGCTTTGCGGAGATACAAAGAGTGTATTCTTTACATTAAATACTACAATTAGTTCTGGAACTAAGCAAACAGCGTATGGTGATGGAGCTGGAGTGTTGTATAGTACGGTAAATGGTTATTATAGAAGGTGGAACCCCGCAAAAAGTAACTCTACTTCATCAGCGAATAATTCAGCAGTAGGAACAGGAGTAACATTAGATAGCAACGAACAACAATATGGTTCAAATGCAAAAAATGCAGGTGCATATAAAACTTCGCACATAAGAGCAACATTAATAGGTTCAGATGTTTCAAACCCAACAATTGGATATGCAGGAGATGTAAACTTAGATTCGACAACATGTTTGTATAGTTGTATAGAAAGTGGATTGAAAGATGTAATAACACCAAAGAAAGTAAAATATGTAACAGGAAGATCATCAAGTGATTATGATGCTAATAATACTCCGCTAGTAGATTCGATATGGTTGTTATCAAACAGAGAAGTATATGGTACAGGAGAGTACAGTGGAAATACAACAGAAGGATTAGGAACAAATGGAGATGGTTATAGTAAATTTGGAAATACAGAGTCAAAATACTATATGTCAACTTACAATACAAGCAGTACAGCTAATAGAACCGCATATAATGAGGCTGGCTCTGCTAACATCTGGTGGTTGCGCTCGCCTCGCCTTTACGATACGTACATTACGTATAGTGTATACAGCGAGGGTAACATCAACTACTACCATTCGTACAGCACGCGCGGGTTGGGTTTGGGCTTCTGTATAGGAACACATTCAAAGGTTTCTTTCGATTCAAACGGTGGAGCAGGAGCAATGGAAGACCAAACGATAATGCAGGGAGTGCCAACAAATTTAACAGCAAATAGCTTTACAAAGAGTGGATATACTTTCTCTCATTGGAATACAAAAGCAGATGGAACAGGAAGAAGTTATAATGATAAACAGTTGGTAACAAGTAAAATTGGTGCTGTAACATTATATGCACAATGGTATGATTCATCATTTACAAAAGGAAAATATGCAGTTCAGATTTATGGAATAAATCAAGATGTGGATGCTAATGATGAAACATTAGGTTTAACCTTTGGACCAGCTGTTGGAGCAAATTATAATAATAGTTATGTAACTCACGAATATGATGCTAATGGTAGCGGAACTTACGATGTAATGATAGTAACTCATAATGTAGCTGAAGATGGAAGTGAAACTATTGCTTCAAGAGTTGCGTTAACAAATTCAAGTGGAGCTACGGTAACAAGAACAGCACTAGAAAAACAGAAGTATGACATAAACTTGCATGAAATGAGTTGGAAGGAAATAGAGGCCGTAGGGGATAAATCGAAGTTTTTAGATTGTATGCTTTGTGGAGATACGAAGGGTGTTAATTTGATTTTGAATGATACAATTGGTTCTGGAGCTACACACACAGCGTATGGTGATGGAGCTGGAGCATTATCAACCACAATAAAGAACCAAGCAGGTGGATATTATAAAGTATGGAACCCTTCAAGTAGTCAGGATTCAGGGGTTACGAGTAATGGTGGTCAAAATGCTATAACTGAAGGAGGATATAAAACATCTCATATTAGAGCAACTTTAATAGGGGCAGATGTTTCAAATCCAACCACAAGTTATGCTGGAAATGTTAACCTAGATTCAACAACATGCTTGTACAGTTGTATAGAAAATGGTTTACAAGGTGTAATAACACCAAAAAAGGTAAAATATGTAACAGGAAGTGACTATGATGGGATAAATTATAATACTAATAATACCCCATTGGTAGATTCAATATGGTTATTTTCAGTTAGAGAGATGTATGGTATTGGAAGATACAGTGGATATACAACAGAAGGGTTAGGATCAAGTGGTAATGGATATAGTAAATTTGGAAATAATCAGTCAAAGTATTATATGTCAGCTTACAATGAGAACACCACTAATAATAGGATTGCATGTAATGAAAATGGTACAAATGAATATTGGTGGCTTCGTTCACCAAGCTTTAGCGGGAATCAATTTAGCGTGCATAGTGTGTACAATAATGGAGCATTTTACCCTCGTGGCGATGCGTATGTTGGTAATGCGATTAGCTTTGGCTTCTGCATTAAATAGACAAAGGAATAGATACGGAGACATAATAGTTGTCTGATGAATAGACGAAAAAACCAAAAACAACAAACAACACCGTGCCAGACACCCCGTCTGGCACGATGACAAAAAAACACACAAAAGAAAAAACAAAAATACTCACTAAAGAATAATGTCAAGCAATATCAACTCGATATTGATACAAGGAGGTAAAAATGAGTATATTAAAACAAAATAAAAAAGAAAGTAACATAAAAAACGAACATACTTATGAAAACTACGGACGTAAACATACAAAAAAACAAAAAAAACACAATAATACCACAATAATATACACCCGTAAAGCAATCACCTTAGGAACACTAATAATGATACTCCTAGTATTTGTAGTAGCAGGAATAGTAGCCTATCTAACAGACACAGACAGTAAATCAAATGTATTCACGATGGGAAATGTAAGTATAGAGCTATTAGAAACAAACTTTGATTCTAGCGTAACACTAGAAAACGTCGAAGCAGGGAATATAATAAATAAAAATCCACAAGTTCGTAACACAGGAGACAATCCAGCGTATGTATATTTGATGGTAACTATTCCAAAGGGAAGCTATACTAATAGAGGAACAACAGTTACAGGAGAACCTCTATTTACATACACATCAAGCAGTGACTGGACAGAAATGACCGGATACACTATGGAAACAGAGGATAGTATAACAAAAGTGTATTACTACAACACAATACTACAACCAACAGAAGGCAGTAATATAACAACTGCACTGTTCGACTCTGTAACGGTAGCTGATTTTCCAAATTTCGACAGCTTGGACAGCTTGAATCAGAATATAAATATCTCAGCACTTGCAATACAATCAACCTTGCCAGCGGTAGCACAAGGAGAAAATGAATTTATAAAAGCGTATAACCTATTTGCAAAACAATCAACTACTATAGGGCAAAAGGTAAATTATAGCGTAACAGTAAAAAATGGTGAACAAGTGGAACCAGGCACAGAAGGTGCAGTAACTTTAGATGATTGGGAGATATTAGATACTAAAGACGGTATGGTAGCTATGATATACGGAGATTATCTACCAACTTCAGCTATATCAAGTGAAGTAATAAATGCCGGAAGTTTAACAACTGATGGACAGTACAGAGTATGGTCAACCGACGACATGCAGGCTTTAAAGACTGCAATGGCTAACCAAAGTGCATGGGAATATTTAATTACAGCAAACTTATCAGCTGCTGGAGCTGAAGCTAGTAAAGAAGTTAAAGCAACTGGTGGAGCTGATATGCAATTATTTATGGATAGTTGGAGTAAAGTATATTCGTTAAATGAAACAATAGGCAATGAAGATAGTTATGCAGATTATGATTTATCAAGTTTTGGTGGATATACAGATATTGATGAAGCAGATAATTTGTATTTCCCACATAAGACTGCTGTTTCTGATGGAAATGCAAATTGCAACGGATACTGGTTAGTTAGCCAAAGCGCAGATGTTACAGATGGTTTGATGTCTGTAACGTGTGCAGGTGAATTGAAGGGAGTAACATATAACTCTAATGATAAAGGTTTCAGACCTGTGATTATATTCCCAACTAGTTTACTTAAACAAAATCCTGATGGAATATCATGGGATATTAAGAGCACAGATTATTATGTGGTAAGTTTTGACGCAAATAACGGTACAGGTACTATGAGAGGTCAAGCAATGCCTTTCAATACAGCTGTAAATTTAAGAAGCAATAGCTTCACAAGAGCTGGTTATGCATTTACTGGTTGGAACACTATGGCAGATGGCTCTGGAGTTAGTTATTCAGATAAAGCTTCTGTAACTAATTTGACAAATGAAAGTGGGGCTACTGTTACATTGTATGCACAGTGGGAGGAAGTAACAAATGTAAAATATGCTGTGCAGATTTATGGAATTAATCAGGATGTGGATGAGAATGATGAGGTATTAGGTTTGACTTTTGGACCAGCTGTTGGGGCGAATTATAATAATAGTTATGTAACACATGAGTATGATGCTAATGGTAGTGGTACTTATGATGTAATGATAGTTACTCATAACGTGGCTGAAGATGGAAGTGAAACTATAGCTTCAAGGGTTGCGTTAACTAATTCAGAGGGCGAAACAGTAACAAGAACTGAAGCACAAAAACAGAATTATGATATAAACTTGCATGAAATGAGCTGGGCAGAAATTGAGGCAGTAGGTGATAAATCGAAGTTTTTAGATTGTATGCTTTGCGGAGATACGAAGAGTGTTAATTTAGTTTTGAATAGTACGATTAGATCTGGAAGTACACAGACGGCGTATGGTGATGGGGCTGGAGTGTTGTATAGTACGGTAAATGATTATTATAGAAGGTGGAACCCCGCAAAAAGTTACTCTACTTCATCAATGAATAATTCAGCAGTAGGAACAGGAGTAACATTAGATAGCAACGAACAATACTCTGGTTCAAATGCAAGAAATGCAGGTGCGTATAAAACTTCGCATATAAGAGCAACATTAATAGGTTCAGACGTTTCAAACCCAACAATTGGATATGCAGGAGATGTAAACTTAGATTCGACAACATGTTTGTATAGTTGTATAGAAAGTGGATTGAAAGATGTAATAACACCAAAGAAAGTAAAATATGTAACAGGAAGATCATCAAGTGATTATGATGCTAATAATACTCCGCTAGTAGATTCGATATGGTTGTTATCAAACAGAGAAGTATATGGTACAGGAGAGTACAGTGGAAATACAACAGAAGGATTAGGAACAAATGGAGATGGTTATAGTAAATTTGGAAATACAGAGTCAAAATACTATATGTCAACTTACAATACAAGCAGTACAGCTAATAGAACCGCATATAATGAGGCTAGCCATACTGGCTGGTGGTTGCGCTCGCCTGTCCTTAGCACTACGTACCGTACGTACAGTGTGACCAACGGGGGTGGCATCAACATCTACCGCGCTCTGTGCGACGCGTACGGTTTGAACTTTGGCTTCTGCATTAGGTAGTGCTGAATTGGTGAATACCAATTCAGAGAAAAGTGTAATGCAATCAAAGTCCAAAGAAGTTATTCCCCATAGAGCATAAGTTGTTTTAAGGTAGGAAGTAGGATAAAAAAGTGTTGGCAGGCTAGTCCTGCCATAGGAACTATAACTAGGCAGACAAGGGGACGTGGCAACTGTCTCAAAATAGACAAGAGAATAGATAAGGGAACGTAAAAACTCACAAAAAGAAAAAGAGTATGTTAAGCCTTATCAACTTAACATAACTATATTGGAAGATAAGTTTGAAAAATAACCCCAATAATTATAGAAAAGCTTATTTTAATCAAACCTTAATCTTCTCAAGAAAGGAATGGTTAGTAAAATGAAAATGTTTAAACCAAGCAAACCGAAAAACGCAAAGCACGCACACAATAGCGATTATGAAGTAGATAATAACAACGAAAAAAACAGTAAAACGTGTATGCAAGCGACTGCTAACAGCAAAACCGTTCACAGCAAAAAAGCATCAACGTACACACGAAAAGCAATAACCTTAGGCACACTTCTTATGATATTGCTAGTGTTTGCAATTGCAGGGATAGCAGCACATTTAACCGATTCGGATAGTAAAATAAATGTGTTCACAGTTGGGGATGTAGATATATTACTTACTGAAACTAATTTCGATTCGAGTCAACCGATGGAGAAAATAACTCCAGGACAAGTTATACAAAAGAACCCTGCAATAAGCAATGTTGGTGCAAATGCAGCATATGTGTATATGGAGGTAACAATTCCCAAAGAGAGTTTTACGGATATATATGGAAATACAATAACAGATGTGCCATTATTTACATATTCAGAGGATAGCAACTGGGTAGAAATGCCTTTATATGAAAAAGATACTGGTTCAAGTATAAAGAAGGTATATTATTATAACTCGATACTAGAGCCAAATACTAACACAAGTGAATTATTCCAAACTGTAACAGTGGCAAATTTCCCAAGTTTTGACGATATTTCAGCAGAGAGGTTGAATATAGATATAAATGCGTACGCAATTCAGTCTGTTTTGCCTGCAGTGGAAGAAGGGGAGAATGAGTTTGTGAAGGCGTATGGAATTTATGTAGAGGAAAATTACAAAATTCTTGTATTTGATTCAAATGGTGGAACAGGAACAATGTCTAATCAACTGCTAACAGCAGGAGAAACAACGAATTTAACTACAAATTCTTTTACAAAAGAGCGGATATACTTTCTCTCATTGGAATACAGAAGCAGATGGAACTGGAAGAAGCTATAATGATAAACAACAAATAACAGATGCGATTGCTCCAGGTGGAACATTAACATTATATGCACAGTGGTATGATTCATCTTTGACAAAGGTAAAATATGCTGTGCAGGTTTATGGAATTAATCAAGATGAGGATGCAAACGGTGAGACTTTAGGATTAACATTTGGACCAGCTGTTGGGGAGGATTATAATAATAGTTATGTAACACATGAGTATGATGCTAATGGTAGTGGTACTTA
>CAMPBM010000025.1 GCA_946637865.1 uncultured Lachnospiraceae bacterium
GTAAATGCAAAAATGCAGAATTTTAATTTTGCATTTACTTTTTAATTGAACAAGTGGTACAATTTTTTACAAAAATCTCTAAAATCCATTGCATTTCGATAAAAAATGTAGTATAATGCAGTACAATAAAAGTTCTTGAGTTTTCTATGTATAGAAAATTTAAAAGCTTTTAAATAATAAAGGAGGTCTAATAAAATGACCAAATATTTTGTGTTGAGGCCACATGCGGTACTGTCATCATATGATAGTTTACAACGGTTCGGTGAGGACAATGTTGTAATCGTCCCGATGGCGGTTATTGACGAAATCAACTCCTTCAAAGATCTTTCTCTTGAAAAAGAGAAAATCAGGAGAAAAGTGCTGAGATATCTTCGCTCTGCGCTTAGTGAAGGGGTTCTCACGGATACGGGATATCAGCAGGAAAATGGCAGTATATTGAAGATTGTAACAAACTACAATGACTGTAAGATTGATATTCCTAATGTTACGGAGTACCAGAGAAGGACTCTTCAAGTATGTAAAGGACTACAGAATGAAGGTCATAAAGTAACACTTGTAACAAACAATGTGGCACTGCAGATTAAGGCTTATAAGATCGGAATAAACGCAGAAGAATTCAAAGACGAGATTTTTCCAGTTTTAGAAGAGCAATATACTGGAAGGATTGAAATCGAGGTATCTCCAGACGTCATCAACAAGATGTATTCGGAACATTCTGTGGATATTGTTGAGATTCCGTGTTTCCCAGAGTATGAGTGGTACGAAAATTGCTATGTTATTATGAGATGTGGCGATACAACTGCTTATGGAAAGGTTCACGGAAGTAGGATTGACAAGATTAGTGTTAACCGTGAGCCATACGGGGTAAAACCTATGAACGATGGTCAAAGACTGCTTATGGATGCTTTATTTGATGACAGTCAGCTGGTTGTTGTCAAAGGTTCAGCAGGAACTGGAAAAACTCTTGTATCACTGGCTAGTGCATTAGCAAGGTACGATGATGGTGATTTCAAAAAAATCATTGTCACAAGACACGTCAGAAATGATAAGCTGGGTTATCTTCCGGGTACTGTAGATGAAAAAGTGTCTCCATTTCTCCAAGGTATCAAAGATAACCTTGATGTTCTTATTAACGGGGACGAAGTTGAAGGAAAACCTAGAATTAAAGCAAAAAAGAATAAGGCTAATTTCTATGGTGAAGATGATAAATGGGGTCAGTCAGAAAGTGGTGAATATTTCTTTGAAAAGGGAATAATAAAACCACAGGCTCTTGAGATTATTCAGGGAAGGTCTATACTTAAGACTCTCTTTATAATTGATGAGGCTCAGAACATTGAACCAGAAGAGACTAAGCCAATTGTCACAAGAGCAGCTAAGGGTGCTAAGTTTATCTTCTTGGGAGATCCTTCCCAGGTGGAAAACCCAAAGCTTTCTGAAAGATATAATGCTTTAGTATTCCTGACAGAACGAATGAAAGGAGATACGGATTGTACAGTTGTTACTTTGAAGGATGAAGAATCTGTAAGAAGTAGACTGGCAAGAGTAGCTTCGAAATTATTGTAAGCCACCTATATTATTTAAAAACAAAAAAAGTCGTCAATTTGACGGCTTTTTTTGTACTATAATAGGAAAGTAATCTTATTCGTAGCGGGCTACAAGAGTGCTCCAAAGAAAAACGAAGTTTTTCTTATTTGTTCTATAATAGGAAAGTTCTAGTACGAAGTAAAAATTAACTTATAGAGCTTTCCTATTATAGAAAAGCTTCGCTAACTATTGTACAGAAATTTTCTTACGAAAATTTCGCACGCGAACAATTATACGCGGACATTTGCAATATGTTTTTCTTTTGCAGATTTCATAATGTCCGCTATTGTTCTAGAACAGGAAAATCTTGTAATGAGTTACAAGCGTACTACGAAGAAAATCAAAGATTTTCTTATTTCATACGTGAAAACGGTTTAACTTGCGTATTTGCGAAATTTATGATATAATTAACATAAGAACTTTAATATGTTGTTGTTGAATTGTGGTCAGCTATCTAATGATAGGATTCATCATTCAACTGTTGCAGTTCAAAATCACTTTAGGAGGAACTAATATGTTCGAGAAAATTTTTACACCTAAGCAGGTTAAGCAGGACAAGGACTCTAATACATCTGGATTCAATGCAACAGAATCAGAGGAAAAACAGAGAAATGAAAATTTGGGCAAATATTTCAAAGAGGCTAGAGAAAAGATATATGGCCCAATGGAAAGAATTACTCCTACCTTCGGATGTAATTTGCAGGAAAACGACAGACTAGCTCTTGAGTTCTTTGAAAACCTCAGAACCTTATTTGGTAAAGAGGTCTTTGAGAATAACTTTAATGCATGTAATCACGAATACGTAATTGCAACGGTAAGTTGCGATAAGTTGTTGAAATTCGCCAAGATGAGCCATGAAGAGAAAATGAAAAATACTGATTACCATTGGTATGAAAGTTCTTGTGGCCTTCCTGCGTGGGCGACGTATGACTATGTAATATGGGATTACAAAAAAGAAATGGAAAAACTGGGTATTACTTATTTGCCACCGGCATACTTCATATTCCAGTATTACGTACGTTATTTTCTTGAAAAGATGCTTGATGACAAGCTCCGTATTAAATACGGTATCGATGACTAAACTGTAACAAAAGCGCCAAAAATGTTTTGCATTTTTGGCGCTGACTTTTTTTGCTTTTATCATATAGTGTTAATTTTGGACGGTTTATTGCAAAAGCACTGAGGCTACATGTAGCTCATGGCTTTTTGAAAATGGTAACTACTCAGGGAGTTAAGTTAAAATTTGTGCCTTTGTTCGTAGCGGGCTACTTAAGTGCTCCATTCATTAGAATTTGGTATTAAATACTAATATTTTACAATATATCTTTATAGAGCACTCTAGTACTCCGCTACGAAAAGCCAACCACCTGAACTGTAACGTAGCTACCTGAAAAGGCAAATTTTCAAGTTACTAATATTGACAAATTAATAAATTAAACATAAAATTAAGAAAAATTAGTAATAATAACTAATATAATTTATACAATTAAAGATTCAAAGGAGGAAATAATATGCCATTAGTAACAACAAAGGAAATGTTTGAAAAATCAATGAAAGAGAAGTTTGCCATAGGAGCATTCAATGTAAATAATATGGAAATAATACAAGGAATTGTAGATGCTGCTGCGAAGGAAAATTCGCCAGTAATATTGCAAGCATCATCAAGTGCTATAAAGTATGCAAGAATACCATACCTAAGAAAAATGATTGAAGCAGCTTTAGAAGAACATGATATTCCAATAGCACTTCATTTAGACCATGGTCCAGATTTTGAAACATGTAAAATGTGTATAGACAATGGTTTTACATCAGTAATGATAGATGGTTCAAAATATGATTTTGAGGAAAATGTTGCTTTAACAAAGCAGGTTGTAGATTATGCTCACAGTAAGGGTGTGGTTGTAGAAGCGGAACTTGGAAAACTAGCAGGAATTGAAGATGATGTTAATGTTGCTGATGCAGATGCAATGTATACTGATCCAGAGCAAGCAAGAGAATTTGTAGAAAGAACTGGTTGTGATTCTTTAGCAATTGCAATAGGAACAAGCCATGGAGCGTATAAATTCAAAGGGGAAGCTAAATTAAGGTTTGATATATTACACAAAGTGAAAGAGTTAATACCAAACACACCAATCGTATTACATGGTGCATCAACTGTTATACCAGAATTAGTTGATTTATGCAATAATAATGGTGGAAATATACCTGGGGCAAAAGGTGTACCAGATGAAATGCTTCATCAAGCAAGTATCGAGGGAGTTTCTAAAATTAATGTTGATACAGACCTAAGATTAGCAATGACTGGTGCAATAAGGGAAGTATTTAATAGTAATCCTGAGGTTTTTGACCCAAGAAAGTATATGCTTCCTGCAAGAGATTTAATAGAGAAAACAGTTAGTCATAAGATTAGAGATGTGTTTGGCTCATCCAATAAGGCATAGATATCTAATTTGAGGAAAACAAGGCTGAGAACACTTCTTTCAAGAAAGGTTACTAAAGCGCTCCAAAGAAAATCGAAGATTTGAGATTTTGAAATTGAGGACGGAGATTTGAAATTTGGGACGGAGATTTTTTTAAATTTTTGAAATCGGGGACGGATATGAAATCTCCGTCCCCAATTTCAAATCTCCGTCCTCAATTTCATAGAATCAATTATATTTCGCATATCATCAAATAAAGGAGCAGTATACTCAACCGTTGTATGAGTAATGGGATGTATAAAACTGATTTTGTAACTGTGTAGTGCCTGTCTAGTAATTAAATCAGATTTATTACCATATAAAGTATCTCCCAAAATTGGTGTTCCAATATAAGACATGTGAACACGAATTTGATGTGTTCTCCCAGTCTCTAATGTAATATGAACAATAGACAACTTTTCGTTATGTTTTATAGTATTATAATGGGTTATAGCAATGTCGCCAGAAGGATTAACACATCGTTCAATAATACTATCTGATTTTCTTGAAATAGGTGCATTAATTGTTCCAGATTTATTAGGAAGTATGCCTTCACATATAGCTATATATTCTTTGATAAAATTGTTTGTTTTCATTTGCTTGATTAAGCATTCCTGAATATATTCGTTTTTAGCAAAAATAACAATTCCAGAAGTGTCTTTGTCTAAACGATTGACAGGTCGTATTTTTTTATGAAGATTAATTCGGTCGAAATAATATTTAACGCCATTTGAAATACTATCTTCAAAATGAAGCATAGATGGATGAATTGGTAACCCTGCAGGTTTGTTGAGTATTAGTAGAAATTCATCTTCGTAGATAATATTTAGATTCATTTGAGTTGGAGCAATATTTGAGTTATCTTCTTCAAAATCTATTAAAATTTTAATAATGTCGCCCGAATTTACCGGAGTTTTTATGCTGACTGAACAGCCATTTAAAAATATTTTTTTATTAGATTTTAGCTTTAACAAGAGTCTATCTGATATTTCAAATTTTAATTTTAAAACTTCCTTTATGTTGTCAAAATGTTCATTTGCTTGAATTTTGTAACTTAATTCCATTTTTATCACCTTTTTTTATAATAATTAGATAATATTTTACAACTTTTTTGGTAATAAAGCAATTGTTATTTCAAATTTGAAACAAACCAAGACCGTCCCCAAATGTTTCAAATAGAGTTGACAAAACAATAAAAAGAGTTTAAAATGAGGGATAGAGTAAATTAAATAGTCGCGTATAGCAAGTCCGAAAGGAAGCGTACGAGGAAAGTCCGGGCTCCACAGAGCAATGATGCTGGATAACGTCCAGTGAGGGTGACCTTAAGGAAAGTGCAACAGAAAATAACCGCCACGTTTACTGCAAAAGCAAGGGCTCCCGCAAAACGAAGTTTTGTGGGAAGAAGGAGGAGTAACGGAGTTATATTCCAAAATAAGCGAAGCTTAATTTGGTTATAACGGAGTTTACTCCGACGTGGTAAGGCTGAAAAGGCGAGGTAAGAGCTCACCGCCAGCATGGTGACATGCTGGGCTGTGTAAACCCCATCTGGAGCAACACCCGAGAACAGAAGGTTAAGACTGCTCGTCATCTTCTAACTGAGGTGGCTTGAGACATATAGTAATATATGTACTAGATAAATGACTATTCAAGACAGAACCCGGCTTACAGATTTACTCTTTTTTTATGATTTATAATTTATGAATTATGGTACGTTGAATGAGGAGGAATACAAGAATATGATGTTCAGAAATGAAAAATTGCAGGAGTTTGAAAGATATATATATAACAAGAGAGTAGCACTAATGGAATTAGACAGCAGTAGCATGCCACTTATAGATTACTTTGTAGAAAAAGGAGCGAGTGTAACTGTATTTGATAGAAGAAGCATAGAGGAAGTAGATAAAGCTATACTAGCAAAGGTTGAATCTCGTAGTATTAATTTTTCATTTGGAGAACATAATTTGGTAAATTTAGTGGGATTTGATTTGATTTTTAGAGCACCAGCATACAGTGAGGATATTCCAGAACTAAAGGCAGAGAGTGTTCGTGGTGCTATTATAACATCAGTTTTGGAGATGGTTATAGAATTATGTCCTGGTAAAGTAATAGGTATTACTGGAAATGAAGGTAAAACTACTATAGCTAGATTAATTCAAGAAATTGTAACTGAGAGGGGTTACGATTGTTATACAGGGAGCGACGATTTAACTTCGTTATTTATTAATGTTAAAGAAATGAAACCTAATAGTGCTGTTATCTTAGAATTAAGTAGTACACAATTAATGGGAATACATTCATCACCTGAGATAGCTATAGTGACAAATATGTCGCACGAATTCTCAAGTGTCCATAATTCCTTTGAAGAGTATGTTGAATGTACAAAAAATATATTTAGAAATCAAGAAGAAAATGGAAAATTAATAATAAATTATGATGATAAAGTAACAAATAGTTTTGCTAAAGAAGCAAATGGCACAGTGAGGTTTTTTAGTAGTAAAGCAAGATTAGATGATGGTGTTATCTATCATGACAATGTTATAAAGTCTTGTGAAGAGGGAATTAGAATGCACATAATGACTATTGATGATGCGATTTCTATTTATGGACTTCACAATTACGCTAATATATGTGCTGCAATTGCTGCCACGGAAGAGTTTATAGATCCACATACTCAGTCTAGGGCAATAACGAAGTTTAAAGGAATAGAACATGCATTGGAATTGGTTAGAAATATAAATGGTACCAAGTGGTATGATGATGCAACTGGAAAAAATCCAGCAAGGACAATACTTAGTTTAAATGCATTTAAAGAAAAAGTAGTATTAATTGCCGGTGGCTATGAAAAGAATGTTGATTATAGTACTTTAATTAGACCAATAATTAGAAGGGTAGACAAGCTTGTTTTAGCAGGGGATGTAGCAGATGAAATTGAAACCGCTATAAATGAGTTACTAAAAAATAATATTAGAAAGATTGCAATATATAAATGTGATACTTTAGAAGAGTGTGTAACAAAAGCAAATGAAGTGGCAGAGCCAGAAGAGGTGGTTATATTTTCACCTGCTAATGCTAATTTCGAGATAGAGAAGGATTATATTGCAGTAGGAAATAAGTTTAAAGAATTGGTTAATTCAATAAAAGTTGATTAATCATATATAAGTAACCAAAAATAACCTCCAAACATATTATTTTATATAAATGTTAGGAGGTATTTTTATGTATTATAATGATTATGAAGATTATATGAGAAATGTTTTAGGCTATCAAAATGCAAATGACGGTACATATCAACGATATGATAATAGTTGCTGTGGTATGAGTTGTAATAATTGTAATTATAATGATATAAATTATAGCAATATGGGTTATAATAATATGCCATATGGTAGTAATATGTCAATGAATCAAATGGGGCAATTTGAAGATAGGAATGATTCAGCTACCATAGAGCAGATGTATCCAGAAATATATAGGATAATAAATCCAATGGTATGCAGAATGTGTGATAATAACAATCAGCCAGTAACAGAATATATGATAGAGCAGATGACAGATGATATCTACGATAATGTCGTTAATCGTGTTGAGATTCAAAATGTAGTTAATTTGAATATTGGAACAAGGGATTCAAATGTGGAAGTAAATGTAGATGGAGAAACAGGTGACAATAATAGAGGTACTAATACTGCATCAGCAAATAGAAGTAGTTTAAATTCAACTAGTAATAGTAGTGCTAATAATTCAACAACAAGTAAAATGGCAAGTAGTACTAAGCAAGAAGAAGAGAGAGAAAACCGTTCGACGCATGGTAGGCAAAGAAGAAACGGATTGCTACGAGACTTGATTCGTATACTCATATTAAATAGGCTGCAAGGGAGAAGACCAAATAGACCTAATAGGCCACCATTTAGACCGGGACAACGACCAGGAATGCCTGGAAATAATAGACCACCAATTCCTAGAATGGACGATTATTATATGCCAAATAACCATATACCGTATATGTAGGATTTTATACTCCTTGTAGTTAGTACTGGATTAATGATTTTGGGAAAACCTAAAATCAGGAGGTTTCCAAAGTTATCTCTAATGTGACATCATTGATTGAGTATGTGAATAATAATCAAATTGTTAAAAATTGCCAAAAATCAATATAATATTCGGTGACAGCTTAATTAAAGTGTATATATAATTGTAAAAGTGGAAAAATAAAATTGTATTCAATTAAATTTGAATGCAATTTTTTTATACAATAGAAAAGTAACCCTATTCGTAGTGGGCTACAAGCGTGCTCCAAAGAAAAATAAAAGATTTTTCTTATTTGTTCTACAATAGGAAAGTACTCAAAAAAGTGAAGATTTTCTTATTCCTTGATAATTGATGACGGAGATAAAAAATCAGTCAAAATAAAAAACATTAAAGTGTTAATAACTTAATAAAATGATAAGGAGGGTAAATTACTATGAAGGTTAACGAATGTATGTGCCATGATGTATTATGGGTTAATCCAAATACTTCAGTATGTGAATGCGCCAATTTAATGGCAGAGCATAAAATAGGTTGTGTTCCAGTGTGCGATAGCAATCAAAAAGTTGTTGGTATGATAACAGATAGAGATATTATACTAAGAGGCGTATGCTGTGATAAGAATACTAAAACAACACCAGTAAGCGATATAATGACAACAAATGTGCATTGCTGTGATGTAAATGAACACCTAGAAACAGCAGAAAAAATGATGTCTGAAAATCAGGTTAGGAGATTACCAATTATAGATAATGACAAAATAGTTGGTATTTTATCAATAGGAGATATTGGTAGAAACCCATATACAGACAAGGAAATATTTGCTGCTACTTTTGATAATATATGCAAAGGTGGAAATAAAAATAATAGTTAAATGTCCATTGGAGATGTCTCATTTTGGATATTTTTATGACACGATTTGTGAAACATTATTAGACATTTGGAGGATGGACATAACTAAAACGAATTAAGAACGTTCTCAAATATAATAGGAAAGTTCTAGTATGGAGTAAAAATTAACTTATAAAACTTTCCTATTATAGAAAAGCTTTGCTAACGGTTGTACAGAAATTTTCTTGCGAAAATTTCGCACACGAACAATTATACGCGGACATTTGCATTAAGTTCTTCTTTTGCAGATTTCATAATGTCCGCTATTGTTCTTTAACAGCGTTTTAATAGTCGTTTTAAGGAGTTGATGAAATTATGGTAGATTTTAAGTACTGGTTTGATATCACAAAAAAATTGTTACTATTTATGCTTAGTATATTTTTAATATATATAGGTTTTAAAATAAGTATATTTTATATACCTTTTTTAATAGCATTTGTATTATCTTTACTTATAGAGCCATTAATAAGGTTTTGTATGAGAAAACTGAAAATGAGAAGGAAGGTAAGTGCAATACTAATATTCCTAATCATACTTTCTATAATAATTCGGCTTAATAACCTGGGCGATAGTAACACTTGTTTCAGAAGCATCAAGCTTTTTAGGAAATTTAAACTATAATTTCGATAAAATATCTGAAGGCGTACAGGATTTGATAGCACGTTTTAATTTTGACAAAATAAAAGTATCTGATGAATTAACAACTATATTGCAAAATTCAACTGGGAACCTCATACAGACTGCTTCTGATTGGGTGAAAAACATAGTAACAAAACTACTAAATACCTTAACTTCTTTACCTACCATAGGCTTATATATAGTAATAACTATACTTGCACTATATTTCATGTGTACGGATAAAATATATATGCTAGATCAAGTAGAGCATCATTTACCAGAAAAATGGGTGAAAAATTTAACCAAACATTTGAAGACACTAACCAAGGCACTGGGGTGTTATTTAAAGGCACAGCTTAAGTTAGTGCTAATATCATTTATAATTTCATTAATTGGATTATATCTTTTTTCAATAACTGGAATGAATGTGAAGTATCCTTTAATGGCTGCAATAGGAATAGCTATAGTAGATGCTTTGCCAATATTTGGTTCTGGAACGGTAATGATACCTTGGGCGGTTTGGTCAGGATTTAATGGAGATGCGAGGTTAGGAATTTCCATATTGGTATTATGGATTATAATGAGTGTAACAAGGCAAATTGTTGAACCTAAGATAGTTAGTGGTCAAATTGGCATACATCCAATATTTACATTAATTGCAATGTATACGGGGTTTAGATTTTTAGGATTTATCGGGTTGTTTATAGGTCCAATTGTATTAATTATATTGAAGAATATTTATGAGGTTAGGATAGATAGGGGGTTTGTGAAGAGTATTTTTGAAAAGGGGTGCTGAAATCAATATAACTTTTATGTCATTGCTTGTTACTGTTTTACACAACATAATTCTAAGGTTTTGGCTACTCAAAAGACGAAACTGTTATATAGTAACTGTCTCTCTGAATCAATGAAAAGTGATATTGACTTCAAATTGGAGCAATGCTATAATTTTAACAGAGAAAGTTATAACAAAATATATGAGAATTATTATGGTAATAAAGGAGTATTGATAAAGATGGAAGGGTATACTAAAGAAGAATTTGAAATATTGTTAAATAATTTCCAAAATGTTACAAGTGAGATGGAAAAAATAATGTATGAAATAGAACAAACTACAAGTGAAAGTCATGAATTTAATATAAATACAATAAAAGATAAAAACCTTAGAGAGTATGTAAAAAAATATATTGAAATGGTAAATAACGTGGAAAGTCAAAGTAATTTTGAACAGGAAATGGAAAATGCAGCACATAAAATGTTAAGAGGATACTTTGATTTTGAAAGATTTACAAACCAGAATTGGAAAACTTTTATTAGCAATGAATACTCTAGTGATTTTATGGATATTATTATAAATAATTCAGATGAAAATATGCAGGCAAAGATTCTAAATGCAATGCTAGAAAGCCAAAGTTATGTAAATTTTGAAAGGTTTAGCGAAGGAGCTAGAAAAAAGGAATTTATTTATGCTATAGAGAAAAAAAATAAAAATTTAATTAATGAGATGTTGTCTTATATACATGATAAAGATGTTATACGTGATAAATATAGTGAAATAGTAGAAATATGTGGAGAAGATAAAGAAATGATATCACGATTATATAATATGATTCGTGATGAAATAATAGAAAGTGAACCAAAGTTAATGGAACAAACACTAGAAGCACTTAAAGGAACTTCATATATAGTACAACCATGGAGAGATGCGAAGGCGGATACTCAAATAAAAAAGAAAGATATATTTCCTGAGATAATTAGAGTAAATAGTGAACATGCATTGGAAATTTGGTTAGATACAAATGATAGTGTTAAAGAAGAAAAATTTACAGAAATTTTTGAAGCATTAAAAGATACAAAATATAGCGACAAATTACCTTCTTTATGGATAGAATCAAATTACAAAATTCAAGAAGATAATTCATATTTATTATCACTAATGTTTCAAAAAGTAAGAGGAGAAAATAATGTAGAAAAAATATGGAAGAACACATCAAAAAAGGTAAGAAATGATGAATTTGACAATATAGTGAAAGCATTAAATTATGATCCTTTTAAATTAATGAAAATATGGGAAATTGTAGATGATGGATTAAAAATTGAAAGTATAGATGAAGTAATGAAATCAATAGTTAATTATATTCCAAAAGAAAATATGAAACATTATGTTGAACGAATATGGGATGGAGCTAGTGAAAATGTAAAGCAGGAAATATTTAGTAAAATTGTGGATTACATAAAAGAAGATGAATCACTAATAGGCAGTTTTTGGAAAGAAATGTCTCCAGAAGCTAAAATTGCTAATGTTAGTATTCTGCCTGACATTATAGATTCTTTAGGACATAGTTATATATTTAGGAATGATGCTCATCATGTATTAGATGGTATTGATGTACCAGATAGCATATTAAAGCAAGCTTTTGAACGTGTAAAAGACATTCCTAGTGTTATATTGAGTTTATGGTCTAATCATACTTCGGAGGAGTTCCAAAAAGACAATGTACAATTTATTGTGGAATTTTTAAAACATGATTATTTAAATAAGGATTATGCTCACAACGCATTAGATGGTGTTGATGTACCTGACAGCATATTAAAGCTAATATTCGAACATGTAAGAGACGATTCTATTATTATGTTGAGCTTATGGTGTAATAATACTTCAGAGAAGTTCCAACAAGAAAATATGCAAATATTTTATGACTTAAAGCAACGTTTTATGCAAGATAAAAGCTTTAGTAATTATAAAATGTTAGCTGATTTGTGGAAGTATACAAAAGATGAAGTACAAACAAGAATCGTATTATCTGAGATTGATAGAGGTTTTGGAGAAAATTCCATTTTTGATTTAATTGAGTTTACGAACAAAAAAGATGGAAGTTTTGAAAATTATGCAAAGGATATGTGGAAGTCTACAAATAAGAAGTTACGAAAACAGTTGTATATACCATTGTTAAAAAAATATGATAATAAATCAGGACTTAATTACTTTTCTAGTTTATTAAGTGACGAAATGACTATGGATATAATAGATAATATATTAAAGGAATTTAAAGACAATCCAGACAAAATATGTACAATATGGAATGGATTAAGAGGAAATACACAAATTCAAGAAGATTCATTATATAAAATTATTGGACATGCAAATGGTAATATTGAGCAAATAGTGAACTTATGGGCGGGCACAAATGAGAAAACCCAAAACAATAATGTAATGCGCATATATAATTTTGTAAAAAATTTAGAAAAATCTACTAATAATGATATAGTATGGTTATTAGAAAACACAAATATAGAATCACTTACAAAGCTATTTAACAATCTTACGAATGAAAATGGAGAACAACTGTTTTATGACTTTTGCAAAAAATTGAGTCAAGGAACTAGAAAAGACATAGAAAAATTAAATGCATTTTTAAAAAAATGTAATCAAAACATTGATATTGATGCGGAAAAAATAACTGATATCTTAATGATGGAGGATGCTAGTTATTTAGCTGAAAAAATGAGCACGGAAATTTTTAAAAATGATGTAAATATAAATTCTGAAATTAATACAATTCATCAAATTTTCTTAACTAATGAATTACCAGAAGTCTTTAAAATACACCAATTTTTCTTATTTCATCAAAATCATGAAGAATCTAATTTGAATTTATATTCAACTGAAACCTCCATTGAAGATAGAGATAAAAAAATTTTAGGAGATTTATTTTTAACTGCATTAGAGTCCAATAATAAACAGATGAAAGACTTTTTAGAGTTAATACATAATGGAGATATTATTTATGAAAAAATAAGGAATGAAAAAAATATAAATGAGTTAGATGAGGCAATTATGCTTCAATATAGAGATGTATTATATGGTTTATTTAATTATAAATCTATGGAGAAGTTAGATAAAACAAAGGATGTTTTGGGTGATATAGAAAGTTTAAGAGAAAAATTGGAGTTAAACAATAGTGTAAAAATTGGAAATAGACTACTGGATAATTTTTTGGGAGAAACTGAATTACAATTTAAAGAAAACATAGTCTCAGATGGGTCTACAACTGGATATTTGCTAGCATTTATGGATAGTAAATTACAAGAGGCATTTCACAGAAATACACAGCCAATTAATGTTAAAACATTATTAAATGAGGGAGACCTAATAAAGGGAACACATATAATCTATTTGCCAGGACAATTGCGAAATGGATTAAGATCTAAGGAATTTAATATGGTAGGAGACTTATATTCTGATGGAACACCATTTGATACCGATTTTTCGGAAATAAAAAAGAAGAATCTAGATGGTAAAACCAATATCATGGAAATTATAAATTCTACATTTACTAAAACTGAATATGGCAACACATATTTAGTGATTGGAAAGGATGACTATGACAAAGAAAGAAGCTATGCAATTGAAGATGGTAAAAATAGTACTAGATATATAAGAACAGCTGAAGGTTCAACAAGTATAAAAGCCATAATAACATCTGAATGGGATGAAAAATATGCATACAGTATGGCCCAGGAAGGAATATATATTCCGGTTATTGATACTAAAACAGAAGAAATACTTTTTAACAAGGAACAATATGACAAAATAAGAGAAAAAATGAAAGGAATGACTTTTTATCGTGCGGACGACTTCGAAGTTGATAAAAATGTGGAAAATGAAATCATATTAGAGAATGCTAGAAAACTAAAAGAAAAAGCTAAAAATGAAGTATCAACAGAAGAAAAAAAAGCAAAGGTAATAGAATATATAAACGCTGTATTGCCAAAGACAGTAGTTCAGGATATGACTGGTGACGCATCTAGACAAAACATAGAACTTATAGACACTGGTTCGACAGGGAGAGGTACTAATATTCCTGGTGATGGTGATTTTGATTTTATGCTTAAATGTGTAGATAATCGAGAACGAGTAAATATGATTAGTATTATAGGTGGAAAATTAAATGGTAAAGTTAAAGCTGGAACTAATGAATTAAATCTTCGATATGAAGATGTTATAATAGATGGGCTTGGTGTGCCAGTTGATATAGATGTAACTTCAGAAAAAAAGTCACTAGCAGTAGAGTATTCAAGTGATATGTGTGTCAGAGACAGATTAGACAATATTGAAAAAGTATACGGGGAAGAGAAACGTAAAAGTGTTGTTGATAATATTATTGTTGCAAAGAAAAAGCTAAAAGAGGCTGGATTATATAAGAAGGTTGGCTCAGATAAAGCTACATCATTTGGTGGGTTTGGTGGTATTGGAGTAGAAAATTGGATACTTCAAAATGGTGGTTCTTTTATTCTAGCTATGGAAACTTTTTTAGATAATACAAAAGATAAAGATGGAAAAGATATTGGATTTGAAGAATTCAAAAAAGTATACCCAATTTATGATTTTGGACAAGATCATAGAGAGGATGTATTTAGTGATGGACATGACCGTTATTCAGATGGACTATCGAGTAAACGGTTTTGATGAGATGAAAAAATTGTTCCCAGAAATTTTAAAAGAATATGGCATAGAATATGAATATAATTTGCAGGGACGTAAAATTACTCCTATAGAGCCAGAAGAAAAACAAACTAATGAGCAGGATGTGTTCTTTTCAAGTATTATAGATGCTACGATTAATGGCAGTGGTCGTGTTATGTCGGATGTTACAAGGACGTATGGATATATAGCAAAGTTAAAAGCTGCTAAAAGTAAAAATATTAGTATTAGTAAGAACAATGATGAATTAGAAAGAGTATAATAACTATAATAAAAGCATGGAGGAAATGTATGGAAACAAATGAAAGTTTTGAAAAAGTTGGAGCAGAAGTATGTGCGGTATTAAAAAGCGTTCCAAGTAAAGAATATAATAAGGTTTCAAAAAATATAAGAAACTTATTTGAAGGATATAGTGACGGAAGTAAAAAAATAAAAATAGATACAAGCAAAAGTATTGAAGAACAAAGTATTAGTAAAGAAGCAAAGGATATTATATTTGTCATTTCATTAAATTATTGGCTTACAGAGGAGCAGAAAAAAATTGCATTGAAAAAATTAAAAGAAAATGAAATAAAAATGAACGAAAAATATGATATAGAGAGAATTTTTAAAAGTAAGAGCAATAGATATGAGGAGAAAATGGAAAAAGTTGGAGCAAGTCAAGAGTTAGCAGTGAATGAAGATGAAGTAGGGAAGAATAATACTAGCAAGGCTTTAGTAAAGAGTACAGGTAAGTGGTATAATAAAATATTTTCATTTTTTAGGAGAATTTTTAAGAGAAAATAGATAATATAGAGTATATTGGATATACTTATAATATGACATAACCTAAGGGTGTATATTCAAGTATAAAAAAGACGGCGTAATTTAAGAATAATTACACCGTCACTTTTAACTTTCCGTACTAATATAACTCCCATCAGGTGGATACACAAATTCATCATTAGGAACATTTGTCTCAACAATGCTATCTATTTTAATAATAGGAATATCACCATGATAGAAGCCTTTACAAATAGTTCCTTCAACCTCCACCCATGCACCAGTCTGAAAATTAGTAGCACTATTACATTCAGATAAAAAACCAACTACTACAGCTAAGTTATTAGGTGAAACAATCATTTCCCTTGCCAAAACAAACTGATTTTCATTAAAATCATAAAGTCTATAAACAAATCCGGTAAATTTTATTTTTTTACCAACATACTTATCAATATTATCATGAGAATCTTTAAGAATACTTGTATAATTGCTGGTAGTAACCTCAAGCTTAGAAGTATCAATTTCATCATTTACAACAATTTTTGAAGTAGAATTATAAAATTTATAACCAACAACAATAAAAACAACAACCATGATTAAAACAACAATAGTGATTCCAATTTTCCTTATCCAATTGCTATTCATTTTTACATTACACACAAACATAAGAACACTACCTTTCTAAAAATACCTGTCAATGCAAAGAAGGTTTTAATGACACCTAGAACTTCTCCTAAAAACTTCTTCTCTAAAGACTTCCAAAACTAAACATTTTTAATAAAATTATATTAACTTTATAAAAAATTATGATTTTTCTTGCGAAATTTTTATATTAGTGGTATAGTACAGGTAGAATTGTATGTAAAACCAAAATACATAAGATGGAAAGGAAGAAAATCAATGAGTTTTTTAAACAAGATATTTAAAAGTTACAGTGAAAAAGAAGTTAAAAGGGTTATGCCTCTTGTAGAAAAGATTAATAGTCTAGAAGAGAGTATATCTAAATTATCTGATGAAAAATTGCGTAAAAAAACAGATGAATTTAAGAAAAGACTATCAAAAGGAGAAACATTAGACGATTTACTACCTGAAGCTTTTGCAGTCGTTAGAGAAGCTTCAAAAAGAGTTTTAGGATTGCGTCATTTTGATGTTCAGTTGATAGGTGGTATAATATTACATCAAGGTAGAATTGCCGAGATGAAAACTGGTGAAGGTAAAACATTAGTTGCAACATTACCAGCATATTTAAATGCCTTAACTGGTGAGGGAGTTCATATAGTTACAGTAAATGACTACCTTGCAAAGAGAGATAGTGAATGGATGGGAAAAGTTTATAGATTCCTTGGCCTTTCCGTTGGATTAATTATTGCAGGAATGAAGCCTAATGAAAAACAGGAAGCATACAACTGTGATATAACATATGGTACAAATAATGAATATGGATTTGACTATCTAAGAGATAACATGGTTATATATAAGAATCAATTAGTACAAAGAAGATTAAGCTATGCTATCGTAGATGAGATAGACAGTATTTTAATAGATGAAGCTCGTACACCTCTTATTATATCAGGTAGAGCTAATAAATCTTCTGATTTATACAAAAAAGCAGATTCTTTCGTAAGAAATTTACAAGCTAAGATTATAGTAGAAGAAGATGTAAAAGATGAAGCGCAAGCAGAAGATAATGAAAACTATGATTATATAGTAGATTTAAAAGCAAAATCTGCAACACTAACTCAGAAAGGTATAGCAAAAGCAGAGGAAGAATTTGGACTAGAAAACTTTAACGATATTGAAAACTCTGAATTAGTTCATAATGTAAACCAAGCATTAAGAGCTTATGGAATAATGAAGAAAGATATTGACTATATCGTAAAAGATGGTGAAGTTCTAATTGTAGACGAATTTACAGGTCGTATTATGTATGGAAGAAGATATAATAATGGATTGCATCAAGCAATTGAGGCTAAAGAACAAGTTAAAATAGCAGATGAATCTAAAACACTTGCTACAATTACATTCCAAAACTACTTTAGAATGTACGATAAATTATCTGGAATGACAGGTACTGCTATGACAGAAGAATCAGAATTCCAAGAAATATATAAATTAGATGTTATTGAAATTCCTACAAATAAACCTTTGGCAAGGGAAGATGACCCAGATATTATTTACAAAAATGAAGCTGCCAAATTTAGGGCTGTTATAGAAGATATTAAGGAAAGCCACCAAAAAGGACAACCTGTTTTGGTTGGTACAGTTTCAATTGAAAAATCTGAAAAATTAAGCAATTTATTAAACCAAGCAGGTATTAAGCACACAGTATTAAATGCTAAGCAACATGAAAGAGAAGCGGAAATAGTGGCACAAGCTGGTAAATATGGTGCAGTTACAATCGCTACAAACATGGCAGGTCGTGGTACAGATATTATGCTAGGAGGAAATAGTGAATTTTTAGCAAAGCAAGAAATGAAGAGACAAGGATATTCTGACGAGCTAATAGAACAGGCTACTGCGTTTAATGAAACAGATGATGAAGAAATATTATCAGCAAGGGCTAAATTCAAAGAGTTAGAAGACAAGTTCAATGAAGAAATAAAAGAAGAAAAACAAAAAGTTATTGCAGCAGGTGGTTTAAAAATTATAGGAACAGAGAGACATGAGTCAAGACGTATTGATAATCAGCTACGTGGACGTTCAGGTCGTCAAGGAGACCCAGGTATTTCTAAATTCTATATTGGACTTGATGACGACTTAATGAAAATATTTGGTGGAAATGCTATTACTAAGGTATATGATACTTTAGGAGCAGACGAAGATATGCCTATCCAATCTAGACTTATATCTAATGCTGTAGAAAATGCTCAAAAGAAGGTTGAAGGTAAAAACTTTGCTATAAGAAAGAATGTATTAAACTATGATGATGTTATGAACACACAAAGAGAGATAATTTACAAACAAAGACGTGAAGTGCTAGATGGTGAAAATATTAAAGAGAGTGTTATCAATATGATGGATTCTACAGTAGAGGGTATTGTTTCAGCATTTAGTGATCAAGAGAAGGTTAATATTGATGAAGCTTTATTATTGGAAATAGAAACAACACTTGGTATTTCAAATGAGGTTCTAAAACTAAAAGAAGGTTCTTCAGAAAGTGCCCAGAAGTTGGTAGAGAATTTGAAAAATGCTGTTCATAAAAGATATGAAGAGAAAGAAAAAATGGCTGGTAGCGAGGACTTAAGAGAGATTGAGAGAGTTATAACATTAAAAGTTGTTGATGATCAATGGATGGAACACATTGATAATATGGATGAATTAAAGAATGGTATTGGTCTTCGTGCTTATGGTCAAAAAGATCCTGTTGTTCAATATAGGATTGAAGGTTTTGATATGTTTGATGCTATGGTAGATAATATTAAAATAGATATAACAAAGGCTTTATTACATTTAGAGAGAGCTGAAAACATACAAAGAACAGAAGCTGCTGAAATTACTGATGCAAGCTTAAGAGATACTGCTATTAGCTTAGTTGATGGTAATATTACTCCACAAGAAGGCGGTTTAAATAAGACTGTGGTTAATAAGGAAGCTAAGGTTGGAAGGAATGATCCTTGTCCATGTGGTTCACGGAAAGAAATATAAAAATTGTCATGGAAAAAATGCGTAATAGCAATTGTTACAGAAATTTATGCAAATTGACATAAATGCAAAAACTAAGCATTTCTCGCCAATTTGTCGCCAAACAAATAAAATCTGTCGCCAAAAATGCTTGAAAGTATTTATTTATCAATATATATAGAATTGGCGACAAAATAAAATATAAAAATATTTATATTGACTGACATTGTGAAAGATGCCAGTCTTTTTGTACGACAGGCAGTCGTATCTATTAAAGAACTGACCATGTCAGTTCTTT
>CAMPBM010000026.1 GCA_946637865.1 uncultured Lachnospiraceae bacterium
TTACATAATTTTAATTTTTGACTACTCTACTTTAATAGCCACCTGAATTGTAACACAGTAACATATGTTATCATTTTTCCCCTTAAAGCTCTTGCTTTTCAATAATTTTTGATATATCATAAGTCTATAAATTTTGAAAATGGAAAACAAAAAGCATTTTCCATTTGGGTAAGTGAAAGGTGAAAAAAATGTACTTAAAAAGATTAGAATTACAAGGTTTTAAATCATTTGCAGACAAAACTGTATTAGAATTTCAAGAAGGGATAACATCAGTAATAGGACCAAATGGTTCAGGAAAGAGTAATATTTCAGATAGTATTAGGTGGGTATTAGGAGAACAAAGTATGAAGTCACTAAGAGGTGCTAAATCTGAAGATATTATTTTTAATGGTACCCAAAATAGGAAATCATTGGGCTTTGCAGAAGCTTCTATTGTTATAGATAATTCAGATGGAGCATTACCAATAGAATTTAATGAGGTAACAGTTACTAGAAAAATTTATAGAAGCGGTGAAAGTGGCTATTTTATAAACAAAGTTCCATGTAGATTAAAAGACATTTTGGAATTGTTTATGGATACTGGAATTGGAAAAGATGGTTACTCTATCATTGGTCAAGGTAAGATTGATGAAATATTAAGTAATAAATCCGAAGATAGAAGGCATATTTTTGAAGAAGCAGCCGGAATTGTAAAATATAGGGTTAGAAGAGGAGAATCAGAGAAAAAGCTAGAACAAACTAAATTAAATTTGTTAAGAATTAATGATATTTTATCGGAAATAGAAGCAAATTTAGACCCATTAAAGCTTCAAGCAGAAAAGGCTAAGAAGTTCCTAGATTTAAGAGAACAGCTTAAGAATATAGAGGTTGGTTTGTTCCTATATAACATAGATACATATAAAGAAAAATTAGAGCAGGTTATTAAAGATATAGAAATAATGGCATCTCAGAAAGATGATGAAACTGTTAAACTCGAAGGTATGCAAAAAGTAAAAGAAGAGTTAAAAATACAAATAGATAAAATAACAGCAGAAATAGAGGAAGTTCAAAACATAAGTTTTGAAAGTACAAATAAGATAGAAAAACTAAATACTGAGATTGGAATTGCTAATGAAAGAATTTCGAACAATAAATCTAACAGAGAAAGACTTAATGCAGAGATAGATGAAGTAAAAACTAGAATAGTAGAGTTAGAGGATGAGAAAAAACAGAAAATAGAGAAAAAGAATAACATTTTTTCTAACAAAGAAAAATTCGAAAACGAATTGAAAGAGAAAGAAGCCGAGCTTACTAAGTTAACAGAAACCTTATCATCTAAAGAACTAGAAATAGAGGAGCAGAAGCAGAAAGTTGAAAAAAATACCGATGCTAAATATGAAATAAGCAACGAAATTAGTACGTTAGATGCAAATTTTGATAATCTCGAAAAAAGAGAAAAGATTCTAAAAACAGAAATATCAGAAACAATTTCGGAATTAGATAGATCAAGAGATACAAAACAAGATATATCTAAGGGATACTATGAAATTGAAGCACAAAAAAATAAGGTAGTATCTGAAATAGAAAAAATCTCAAATGAAAAGGAACAAGCTCTAAGCAAGATAAAAGAGTTTGAAGAGAATATAAATAGAATTTCTTATGATATAAGAATAAAAGAATCTAGGCGTAATTTTTTAATAGAAACCGAGAAGGAAAAAGAGGGATATACTAAAACGGTTAAATCCCTATTATTGGACTGTGAGAAAGATAATAAGTTAAATAGTGGTGTGCATGGAGTATTAGCAAATTTAATATCTGTAGATTCTAAGTACCAAACAGCCATTGAAATGGCATTAGGTGGAGTTCTTCAGAATATAGTAACGGATGACGAAGGTACTGCAAAAAAATTAGTAGATCATTTAAGACAAAATAACTTAGGAAGAGCATCGTTTTTACCAATTACATCTGTAAAGGCTACTAAGATGGATAAAATTAAGGGAAAATATGATGGCTTAATTGGTGTCGCTTCTGAATTAGTAGATTGTGATAAGAAATATGCACAAATTGTAAGCAATCTATTAGGAAGAACAGTGGTTGTAGATAGCATGGATACAGGCATTCAAGTGGCAAAAAACAACAATTATGCTTTTAGAGTAGTTACGCTAAAAGGCGATATTATCAGCAATTCAGGTGCTATCACGGGTGGTTCTATTGCTACAAAAACAGTTAATATTCTAGGAAGAAGCAATGAAATTGAAAGACTTGAAAGGGAAATTAAGAGTTTAAAAAATCAATTAGAGGATGTAACTAAAAATAAAGAAAAATATGAAAATTCGATAGCAAGCGTTATTGAAAAATCGGAAGCTTTAGAGAATCAATTAAATGAAATCAATATAGTATATGCTACAGAAAAACAAAAAATGGTATCTATCGAAGAAAACATAGAAAAGGTAGCATTAAGGCTGGAAAAATTGAAGCGTGAAACTGGTAAAATCAAGGAAGATAAAGAAAGTATAGCAAAGCAAAAGAATGAAAGAATAGAAGATATTGCAAAGATAGATAAAGAGAATACTGAATTAAACTCAGTTATTGAACAATTTGCAGTATTAAATAAGGATAATCAGAAATATATAGACGATTTAAATTTTGATATAACAAACTTAAGAATTTCAGTATCTTCATTTGATGAAAGTGGAGCTTCTATTGATGAAATGGTTGAGAGAATTGATTTAGATATTACGAATAATAATACAAGCATTGATAATAAGAAAAAACAAATTGATGAAATAGAGCAGGAAAATAGCAAATTAGAAGCTAATATTGGCAATTTCAACTTGGAGATTGAAAATATAAAATCAGAGGTTGCAAATAGTTCTGGAAAAATTGAAGCTTTAAAAGCAACTAGAGTGGAAAGCAATAATAAGCTAGAAAAAACAGAAAAAGAGATTACAGAACAATTTACAGTTATTGAAGACTTAAAAGAGCAATTAGTTAAGATTGATGTTAAAAAAGCAAAATTTGAGCAAGATTTAAAACAGGTTGTAGATAATTTATGGAATGAGTATGAAATGACTCCTAATAACTGTGAGGCTTATGAAAAACCAAGTAATGTACAGAACACCCAAAAAGAGGTTAATAAGTTACGTAATGAAATACGAGATTTGGGTAGTATTAATATAGATTCTATTGAAGAATATAAAAAGGCTAAGGAAAGATATGATTTCATGAGCGAACAACGATATGATTTAGAAAACACACAGGTTAAATTGAGGAATATCATAAATGAAATGACAAAGACAATGAAGACTCAATTTGCTGAAAAATTTGCTTTAATTAATACAAACTTCAATGAGGTATTTCAAGAACTATTTGGTGGAGGTAAAGCAGAACTTGTTTTAGAAGATGAGGATAATATCCTTGAATGTGGAATTGATATTAGAGTTCAACCAACGGGGAAGAAACTTCAAAACATGATGCTTCTTTCAGGTGGTGAGAAGGCATTTACAGCTATAGCATTATTATTTGCTATACTTAAAATTAATCCGGCCCCATTCTGTATTTTAGATGAAATTGAAGCTGCATTGGATGATGTTAATGTTTACAGATATGCAGAGTATTTGAAGAAGTTTAGTGATGAAACTCAATTTTTAGTAATTACACATAGAAAAGGTACAATGGAGGTAGCTGATACTGTTTATGGTGTTACTATGGAGGAAAATGGTATTAGTAAATTGTTGTCTATTAAGATGGCATAAGGAAAAATTAAAATTTAGGGATGAGATTAAATTTATGGATGGAGATAATTTTGTGCTTTGGTAGACAATGACTATTTGTTTAAAGGAAAATATTTATGGTGTAGCACCGAGAGAAAAAATTAATAAAAATAAAAATTCTTGAAAATGTAAGCTTCGGATTCAACAGTTCCTAAGCGTTACGCCCTTGAGCCTCTCCGTATAGGGCACTTACGCACCCTCAAGAGGCACAACTGCTAAGGAACTGTAAGAATCCTTCGTTAACATTTTCAAGAATTTTTATTTTTATTAATTTCTTTCTCCGAATGTAGTTGGAGTATATTTTCCTTTAAACAAATGGTCAATGTCTACCAAAGCACAAAATTATCTCCATCCATAAATTTAATCTTGTCCCTGAATTTAAAATTTTAGAAAAATCTTCGTCCGCAAATGTGCCAAATCTTCTCCAAATCACAAAGCTAGATTATACTAAGTTTGCGTAGCATTAAAGTCGGGAGCTCTTAAAATTACTTTTGTATTCCAGCCCCAGGAAACTTTACTAGGAGCTGATATCTCTATCATTTGTTTGCTTCCAGCATCATATTGCTTTCCTTTCCCTCCATATATAGCAATGTGACCATTGTAACATAATATATCTCCTGGAAGAATGTCATTTTTGTTAACCTCTTTCCAACCTTTTTTCTGCAGATAGTTAATTAAATTATTTGCACCATTTAAATTATTGTCTATATGCTCTTGTTTTGTTAAATATCCAGTTTCTTGAAGAACCCAAGATACATAAGTCGCACAACATGTATTATGAAATCCAGTTTTTGAGGCTTCAAATGTGGTATTTAAACCACAATTACCATCGTGGTTACATCGATTGTCATAGGTGCAATATCCATAGTTGTTTTCTCTAATATAATCGTGAATTTCTTTTGCTTTTAAGGAAATTGCATTTTCTATCACAGGTTCGTTATCAAAATATTCTGAAATTATTTGTTTATTATTAATTAAAATAGTGATAATTATGGTCGCTATTATTATTAAATAGATTATTAAAAACGTTTTAAATTTCTTCATTATTTACCTCTTTCATCAAGATTATAGCATGTATTCAAAAATGGAGCAAGGTTATTTTTCTTCTAAAAATAAAAGTAATACACCTGACCGTTCAATGCAGTCAACTTAAACTGCAACCAAATCCGAGTAATTTTTTCCATATTCAAAGCATATATTATAATAGTACAAATACAAAGGAGGATTTTTTATGTGGCAAGCTTTAAATCTTAGTGAAGTTAAGCAAAAGTTGAAAACAAACTATCAATACGGATTAACAAATGAAGAGATAGACAAGCGATATCAAGAATATGGCGAAAACAAGCTAGAGGACAAGCCGAGTGAGAGCTTAGTAGTAAGATTTTTTAAGCAGTTTAATGATTTTATGATTATTATCTTAATCATTGCAGCAGTAGTTTCTGCATTAATTGAGCGACTGCAAGGGTCTAATGATTATTTAGATTCTATTATAATAGTAGTTATAGTTGTTTTCAATGCAATTATGGGTGTAGCCCAGGAAGCAAAGGCAGAAAAATCGCTGGAGGCTTTGAAAAAAATGACAGCACCAGTAGTTAGAGTTAGGAGAGAGGGAAGAATAGGACAAATTAATAGTAGTGAATTAGTTCCAGGTGATATAGTTATTTTAGAAGCAGGAAATTTTGTACCTGCGGATTGTAGATTAATTAATAGTTTTAATTTGAAGGTTGAAGAATCTAGTTTAACTGGAGAAACCATACCTGTCGAAAAAAATGCTGAAGTTGTACTAAATGAAAAGACAGGTTTAGGGGATTGTGTAAACATGGTTTTTGCTACTACTGTTATAGTAAATGGTCATGGAGAAGCAGTAGTTACAGAAACAGGGATGAAAACTAAGGTTGGAAAAATAGCTAAAATGATTATTACAAATGAATCTCCAGAAACTCCTATTCAAAGAAAATTATCAGAGGTTGGAAAAACGCTAGGACTTTCATGTTTGGGGATTTGTGCAATTATTTTTTTCATAGGAATAATAAAAAGGATACCTCCAATGGAAATGTTTATGACATCTGTAGGACTTGCCGTTGCAGCAATTCCAGAAGGTTTGCCAGCAATAGTTACAATAGTTCTTTCTATTGGAGTTACCAAAATGGCAAAGAAGAATAGCATAATAAGAAAGTTGCCTGCAGTTGAAACGTTAGGAAGCAGTAGTGTAATATGCTCAGATAAAACAGGAACTTTAACGCAAAATAAAATGCAAGTTGTACAAGTACTTACTCCAAATTTGAATTCTGCAATTCCAAAAAATATGGGCTCTTTAGCCGAAAATATGAATCTTACAATAGAATTAGCTACAATGTGTACAGATGTTGAGATTTCATATGAAGATGGAAAAGCAAACATTTCAGGAGATCCAACAGAAATTGCTATTGTAAATGAATGTTATAGGTTGGGAAAAACCAAGAAAAGTTTGTATAATGAGTTTGAAAGAGTTAACGATATACCATTTGATTCTTCTAGAAAGTTGATGACAACGATTCATAGATTTGGTAACAAATATAGAATAATTACAAAAGGAGCACCAGATGTATTGATAAAAAAATGTAGTAAGTATTATGCAAACAACCAAATTTCAAGCATAGGAAATTCAATTATAAACATGATAGAACAGCAAAACGAAAATATGGCAAAAAAAGCACTAAGAGTTTTAGCGGTAGCATATAAGGATGTAGATATTCTACCACCTAGAATAGAGAGTAATTACATAGAGAATGATTTAATTTTTACAGGACTAATTGGAATGATTGACCCTCCAAGAGAAGGTGTGAAAGAAGCCATAAGCACATGTAGAAAAGCAGGAATAAAAACAGTAATGATTACGGGAGATCATATTATTACTGCAAAGGCAATAGCTAGCGAATTAGGAATTTTAAGAGGTGATGATTTATCAATAACAGGAAGTGAGTTAGATAGAATTCCAAAGGATCAATTTAAAAGAAATATAATGAAATATTCTGTATTTGCAAGAGTTACGCCAGAACATAAAGTGGAAATTGTAAAAGCATTTCAAGGAACAGGTGCTGTTGTTGCTATGACGGGCGATGGTGTGAATGATGCTCCTGCACTAAAAAATGCAGATATTGGTATAGCAATGGGGTTAAATGGAACTGACGTTGCTAAAAATGCATCTGATATGATTCTGACAGACGATAATTTCGTTACAATTGTGGAGGCAGTAAAATATGGTAGAACAATTTTCAATAACATAAGGAAAGCAATACATTTTCTTATTGCTACGAATGTTGGTGAAATTGTTACAATTTTTTTGGGTTTGATAATTGGAATGAAATCGCCATTAGTAGCAATTCAATTATTATGGATAAATCTAATTACAGATTCTTTGCCAGCAGTAGCTTTAGGCTTAGAAAATCCAGAAAAAAATATTATGAACGAAAAGCCACGAAATTCTAAAAAAAGTATTTTTGCTGATGGATTATGGGGAAGAATAATGGTAGAAGGCTCAATGATTGGAATATTGAACTTATTTTCCTTCACTATAGGAAAAAGTCTATATAGCTTAGAAGTAGGTAGGACAATGGCATTTGTGTCTTTAGGATTGCTAGAATTAGTGCATAGTTTTAATATAAGGACAGATGAATCTATTTTTAAAGCAGGGCTATTTCAAAATAAATTCCTCGTATTAGCTTTCTTGGGTGGCGCCTTTTTACAGACTATTGTTGTAGTTATTCCTTCTTTGGCAGAAATTTTTAAGCTAACCATGTTGAATACTACGCAGTGGCTTTATACAATAGGTATTTCTATATTACCTGTTGTGCTTATGGAGATACAGAAGTTTAGCAATGAGCATTTGTTTGGAAAGGTTGTTTCATCAAGACAGAAAAATAGAACTATTAAGTATAAGGCTATATGATAACACATTTGAAACATTTGGGGACGGTCTTGTTTTGTTTCAGACAGTTAACCATAATACCACCTCTAGTGTTAATATTGCTGCGTTTTTAGGGAAATTTTTTGGATGTTGTTGCCGAGAGAAGAAAATATTAAAAATAAAAATTTTTGAAAATGTAATCTTCGTATTCAACAGTTTCTAAGCGTACACACTTGCGCCTCTCCACTGAGGGGACTATGTGCACCCTCAAGTAGTGTACTGCTAAGAAACTGTATGAATTCTTCGTTAACATTTTCAAAAATTTTTATTTTTAATATTTTCTTCTCCAAAAAAATTTTCAGAGATTTCCCAAAAACACAGCAATATTAACACTAGAGGTGGTATTATGGTTAACTATCTGAAACAAAACAAGACCGTCCCCGAATGTTTCAAAAATGAAACAAAACAAGACCGTCCCCAAATGTTTCAAAAAAACTTGGAATTTTTGGGAAAATGTGGTAAAATAATAGGTGAGTAAGGCATTTGAATAAAAAAATTAAGGAGGGGTTTTTATGACGGATGTAGAGAAGCAAAAAATATTAAAATATTTAGAGGAATTTGAATTGGTAAATCCGGTGACTGGTGATATATATGTTGAGAAAGATGTATATATTGAGTTGATTATAGGAAAGACGGGTAAATATGAGTATAATGTGTTCAATAATGAGAAAGAGGAAATTGGTAGGTGCTTAGATAAGAAATCTATTATCTTGAGTTCTAAATATAAGGAAAGAAAACAGAAGGAGATAGATGGAAAAGAGTTTGATTTTGATGCTGATTTAGAAATTGATTTGGATAAGATGATTGAAAGACAGCAAGAAAAAGAGAAAATGGAAAGAGTAAGATTGGAAAATGAAACATTAGAAAGAGAAGCTAATGAGCAAAAAGACAATAAAGAAAAAGATATTATGAATAATAATGATATTGAGGAGAATAATAAAGAAGCTAAACAGCAAGAGCTAGAGAAGGATGAAAAGCAAAAAAATGAAGAGCAGAACAAAGGTGAACCAATTTCTCAAAAAGAATTAAACGAACAAGGGTATAACATATCTTCATTTTCTTTGATAAAGGATGAAAATATTATAGGGGCAATGGTTGTTGATAATTTTGACCCAAGAACAGTTATTGTTGCAGAGGATAAGGGAAAAATAAAGTTCTTAGCTAGGGAAGTAGGGACTGGAGAGATAAAAGAATTACCACAAATAGCAACAAGTGCCTCTGGAGAGCATGTGAACGAATTTAACAATGGTGTTGAGAGGGAATCTGTTGCTACAAATAAAGTAGCTTTGGCAAATTGTCCGGGTATTGAGTTTAGTATTGATAAAAATAAAGTGGGACAATTAGAATTGTATTATGTAGACAATATAGATAAAGAGGGCAATAGGGAGGCAATTCCTGTAAAAACACAAGCAATTCATCCAACTAAGGACGAATATGAGCGTTCTGTTCTTGCTGAGAAATTGAAGAAATATGGTGGTTATGATGTTAAAAATGTTAATGAAATAGATGATATGGAGAAATTACCAGATAATGAAGAATTAGAAGAAATGATTGAGAAGGAATATGATGAAGAACAAGAAGAATTAGGGGAAGAAAAAGAGAAAAAAATAGAAGAAAATGAGGGCTTTGGACCTTGGACAGGTCATGATGAACATGATTTTTATAAACATAACTAATTTTAATAAAAAATAATAGGAAATAATATAAATAAAATAAAAATGCATAGCATAAAGTAAGTCAAACTTTATGCTATGCATTTTTAAAGTAGCAATTCACAGCTTTTGTGGTTACCGTTTAGGTGGTTTACTTTTGACGGCTACCTGCAAAAGTAAACCATCTGAACCTTTTGCAATAAGCCGTAAAAAATAGCTACTATCAACTTATGTAATAAGCCGAAAAAATAACTGCATAAAACCTGCCAAATTTGGAGAAAATATAAAAAAACTAAATACGTATAAGAGGTGGCAGATTTGGAAGGTTATAAAGTTTTAAATATGAAAGGTGTTTTGTTAGATAGGAATCAGTTAGAGAGTTATTTAGCTAAACTAGCTTCAGATAATGTGTTAAAGAGCAAATCAGATAAAAATACTTATCCGATTCCGAGGCTAAGGGACAATTTTGAATATATAACACAAGTATATAATGTACTAACAGATCATTTAAAGTTAGGAATACCAATACACCCAGCAGGAGAGTGGATTTTAGACAACTACTATATTATTGAGAAAACTGTAAAAACTATTATAAAGGATATGCCGTTACAGAAATATACAAGTTTCTTGGGGTTAGAAAATGAACATTATAAGGGGTTTGCTAGGGTATATGTTTTGGCAAGCGAAATAGTTTCCTATACAGATGGAATTATAGATAGAGATAATATAAGCAATTTGCTAGAAGCATATCAGTCCAAAAAGAGTTTGAGTATGGAGGAAATATGGAACATAGGAATTTTTTTACAAATAGCTTTAATTGAAAATATTAGAAGGATTTGTGAAAAGATTCTTTCTTCTCAAATGCAGAAATATAAAGTTGAAAACATAATAGAAAGATTAGTAGAAAGTAAGGATGATTTGAAATTCAAAAATATAAGTAAAACTTATGGCTATGGCGAAATGAAGTATCCGTTCATAGAACATATGTCATATAGATTAAAACAGTATGGAAAGAGTGCATATGCTTTTTTAAATATTTTGGAAGAACAAGTTGATAAAATGGGTCTTAGTATATCTGAGGTAATAAGAAAGGAACACTTTGATATAGCAGTAAAAAAAATTTCTATGGGAAACTCAATTACTAGTATTAATACTATATTGAGAGTAAATTTTTTAGAAATTTTTGAACAGATAAATGGTGTTGAGGAAGTTTTAAAGAAAGACCCATCGGGAGTATATAGTAAGATGGACTATAAAACTAGAGCATACTATAGGCAAGAAATAGAAAAAATATCAAAGAAGACAAAAATTTCTGAAATGTATATTGTAAAAAAATGCTTAGAATTATCGGAAAAAAGCTTAATGGAGGGAAATAACACAGATAATAAAAAGTCACATATAGGCTATTATTTAATAGATGATGGAAAAGCTGTTCTATTGTCAGAGTTACTAAACAAAAAGATAAAGAAAACAAATGTAACTAAGAAAATGAAGGTATATATTTATGGAATAGCAGTGGTTTCGCTTTTAATAAGCTTTTTATGTGCATTATATATTTATAGTCAAACCAAAAGTATTCTTCTTTCTCTAATAATTCTTGTATTAACATTAATACCAAGCCAAACAATAACAGTGCAACTAATTCAGTATGTTTTAAGTAAAGTAATAAAGCCTAAAATGCTTCCTAAGCTGGATTTTAAAGCAGGAGTACCTGAGGATAGTGCCACCATGGTAATAATTCCAACTATTGTAAAAGATAGCAAAAAAGTGCAAGAATTGTTTGCTAAATTGGAAGTATTTTATATTGCAAATAAGAGTGACAACTTGTATTTTACACTATTAGGAGATTGTTCAAGTAGCAGTAATAAAGAAGAAAAGTATGATAAGGAAATCATTGAAGCTGGTATTGCAGAAATGAAAAAGTTAAATGAAAAATACGCAGATAATACTTTTAACAAGTTCAATTTTATTTATAGAGAAAGGGTTTGGAATGATGGTGAAGGCTGTTATCTGGGCTGGGAGAGAAAAAGAGGAGCAATTAATCAGTTTAATGAATATTTATTAGGAAATATAGATAATCCATTTTTATATAATAGCTTTGAAAGTGATTTTTCAAATGAGATTGGTGTAAGTCAAAGTGAAAATGATGATGTAACAAAAAATAAAAAAACTAAAAATAACAAAATACCCAAAATAAAATATATTATCACCTTAGACAGCGACACTGATTTAGTATTAAATTCTGGCACAGAGCTAATAGGTGCAATGGCACATATACTAAATAAGCCAGTATTAGATGAAAATAAAAATATAATTGTTGGAGGTCATGCCTTAATGCAACCTAGGGTAGGAATTGGATTATTGGAGGTATGCAGAAGTAAGTTCTCAAAAATATTTTCTGGCTTAGGTGGAACTGATTCGTATATAAATGCTATTTTTGATGTATATCAGGATAATTTTGATGAAGGCATATTTACTGGTAAGGGAATATATGATTTACGTGCATTTTCACAAGTTTTGAAAAATGAGATTCCAGAAAATACAGTATTAAGCCATGATTTACTAGAGGGGTCATACCTAAGATGTGGAATGGTTTCGGATGTAATGTTAATGGATGGCTATCCTACAAATTACTTATCCTTTAAAAAGAGACTACACAGGTGGATTAGAGGAGATTATCAGATATTAAGATGGGTACAGAATAAAAAAATCAATATATTATCAAAATATAAAATTGTAGATAACATTCTAAGAAGTAAACTAGAAACTAGCATTTTAACTACTATAATAGTACTATTACTGATGAAAATTACAAATAAAATATCTATTTGGCCAATCGCTCTTTTTTTAGTAATAAGTTTAACTATACCATATACTCTAGAAATATTAAATAGAATCATATTTAAAAAAGAGGATGAGACTATCCAAAAAACCTTTATTAAAAACCAAGGAACCATACAAAATAGTATAATAAAAGGAATCTTAACAATAATGACATTACCAGATAAGGCGTATATGGCGTGTAATGCAGAAGTTAAAACAATATACAGAATGTTGGTAAGTAAGAAGCATATGTTAGAATGGGTAACTGCAGAAGAAGCGGAAAAGAGTTCTAAAAATGATGTTAAAAATTACTATGCGAATATGATATCAAATTTGATAGCAGGTATACTTGGTATTGTATTAATATTAATTTTTGATTTTGATATTATTTCAAATATTGTAATTATAGCAATTTCTGCTTTATGGATTATAGCACCATTTATAATGTATACCATAAGTAAACCAATAAAAGCTGTTAACAAAATAGAAACATTAGAAAAACAAGAACAAAAATACTTTTTGGATATTGCAAAAAAAACTTGGCAATTCTTTAAAGAATATATAAATGAAAAAACTAATTATTTGCCACCAGATAATTATCAAGAAGATAGAAAACCAAAAATTGTGCTAAGAACCTCATCTACTAATATAGGTTTGGGAATGCTTTCCATTATTTCAAGCTACGACTTAGGTTTTGAAAATCTAGAAGACACAGTCAACTTATTAGAAAAAACAATAAATACTGTATGTAGTCTTCAAAAGTGGAATGGACATCTATACAATTGGTATAATTTAACAGACCTACAGCCACTTACGCCAAGATTTATTTCTTCAGTAGATAGTGGAAATTTAGTAGGATATTTTTATGTAGTATTGCAATTTTTACAGGGTATGCAGGAAAAAATTGCAAAGAATGTTGAAAATAAAGATTTTCAAGGCTTAGAGAAAATAATATATGAAAACGAAAATGAATATATAAAAGCAAATAATGAATATACAAAAGTAAACAACAAGTATACAAATGCAAATAACCAAAATACGAAAGTAAACAACAAATCTATTAGAAAAAACAATGATATGCTAGATATAGCAAGCAAAATTATAGAAAAAGCAAAAATGATGAGTAATGAAATAAAGAATTTAATAAATAATACAGACTTTTCTAAATTATATGATTATAAGAATAATCTATTTTCAGTTGGATTTGATGTAGAAGAAAATAAACTAGTAGATTCATATTACGATTTATTGGCTTCGGAAGCAAGACAAGCAAGTTTAATAGCAATTGCAAAAAAAGATGTTGATGTAAAAAATTGGTATAATTTAAGCAGAACATTAACTGTTCTCAATAAGTATAAGGGCTTGGTTTCGTGGTCTGGAACAGCGTTTGAATATTTAATGCCCAACATAAACATTCCTAAATATCCAGGCAGTTTATTAGACGAATCATGTAAGTTCATGATAATGAGTCAAAAGGAGTATTCTAAAAAATTAGGCGTACCGTGGGGAATTTCAGAGTCTGCTTTCAATCTAAAAGATTTAAATAATAACTATCAATATAAAGCCTTTGGAATACCCTGGTTAGGATTAAAAAGAGGATTAGCAGACGAAGTAGTAATATCATCTTATGGTAGCATATTAGCAATAACAGAAGACCCTAAAGGCGTTTTTGAAAATCTAAAAAAGCTTGAAGAAAATGGAATGTACAGTAAATACGGATTTTATGAAGCAATAGATTTTACCCCAAACAGAGTAGATAAACACAAAAAATATGAAACTGTAAAGACATATATGGCACATCATCAAGGACTAATACTGTTATCAATTAATAATTTGTTTAATGATAATATTCTACAAAAAAGGTTTATGAAGAACCCAGAAATGCAAGCAATAAATATCCTTTTAGAAGAAAGAATGCCAGGAAATGTGATTATAGCAAAAGAAAAGAAAGAAAAGATAGAAAAGATAAAATATAATAATTATGATTTTTACGAGGAAAGAGTATTTACAAAAGTAAGTAACGACATAGATAGATATAATTTGATTTCTAACAAAGACTATACAATAGTCATAGATAGTAAGGGAAATGGTTATAGCAAATATAAAGATATATTGGTAAATAGATATAAGCCTACCTCGGATATAGAGCAGGGAGTTCACTTTTATGTAAAAAATATAAAAAATAAAAAGATATGGACAAATGCTTACAGCAATTTGGTAGAAAAGCCAGACAAGTATAGCATATCTTTTGCACCTGATGTAACAAAGATAGTAAGGGTTGATGGAAATATAGAAACAGATACAAAAATAACAGTTAGTCCAAGTGACTCTGTAGAAATTAGAAGAATTGAAATAAAAAATTTAGGAAACATGGATGAAATGCTAGAAATAAGCTCGTTTATAGAGCCTATATTATCTACAAAAGCACAAGACTACGCACACCCAGCATTTAACAATTTGTTCTTAAGTTATGAATTCATTAATGAAACAAATACAATATTAGTAAAAAGAAAGAAACGAAACGAACAACAAAACGAAATATATATGGCAGTTAATCTATATTCCTCTGAAAAAGGTATAGGAGAGTTAGAATATGAAATAAGTAAGGAAAAATTTATGCGGAAGAAATAATTTTAAAATTCCAAAACTAATAGAAGACTCAAAACCTTTCAGCAAAAAGATCGAATTAACAACAGATCCAATAATTGCTACGAGGAAAACCTTTAATATAAAACCAAAAGAAACCATTAAATTAGACTTAATAATTTGTGTATCTGAAGATAAGGAATATGTATTAAATACAATTAAAAAGTATATGAATATAGATAGCAATAAAAGAATTTTTGAACTCTCGAGAGCGAGAATCGAAGCCGAAAACAGATATTTAGAAGTAACGGGAAAAGATGTAGTGGTATACCAGAGATTACTTACATTTATATTGGGTAACAATTCTAGTTTAGATGTAAAGATGGATAGAGAAACTATCTATCCTGTATCAGAATTGTGGAAATATGGAATTTCTGGAGATTTACCAATTATTTTCCTTAAGATAAAGAGTATAAATGATATAGATACAGTGGCAGAAATGATAAAAGCCTATGAATACTATAAAACAAAGAATTTAGAATTGGATTTAGTAATTCTTAATGAAGAAAAGGAAAAATATGATACCTATGTAAAAGACGCTATTTTTGACAGCATACTAAATAGAAATTTAGCACACATGATAAATGTAAGAGGTGGAATATATATACTAAATAACATAAAAGAAGAAGATAAAGATTTAATTACAGTGTATTCAAAGTTGGTTATAGATGCAAAAAATGGAAGCTTGATTTCACAATTAAATGACTTCGAAGAAGAAATTCCAAAGAATAGCGCAATTAATTCAAGTGAAAAAGTTGATATTGTAGAAGAGAATAAGCAAGAAAACCAGTTGGTAGGATATAATCTACACTATTATAACGATTTTGGAGGATTTTCACCTGATGGTAAGGAATATGTGATAAGAGTAAATAAAGACGAAAATGTACCAATGCCATGGAGCCATATTATGGCAAATGACAATTTTGGAACATTAGTAACAGAAGGAATGGCAGGATATACTTGGTATAAAAATAGTAGGCTAAATAGAATTACTGCTTGGTCAAATAACCCAATTTTAGATATACCTGCTGAAGCAATCTATTTAAAAGATGATGAAACTAAAAATGCCTGGTCGCTTGGGTTAAATCCTATGCCAGACAATAATGACTATTATATATTCTACGGTTTTGGATATGCAAAGTATATGCACGAAAGTTTACGGAATAAAACAAGAGGTGGAAGTATTCATTCCTCAAAATGATAGTTGTAAGGTTCAAATAGTTAGATTAAAAAACGAGACTCCACGCCGTAGAAAATTAAAACTAGTATATTATTTAAAACTAGTAGTAGGTGAAGATGAAACTAAGACAAATGAATTTCTGGATTTTACTTTTAATAAAAATACAAATACAGTATTAGCTCATAATATCACAAATGCAGATTATAAAAATATTATATTTGTTTCAAGCAGTGAAAAGATAAAATCATATACGGGAATTAAAAAAGAGTTTTTGGGTAATGGAGGAATAAGTAATCCTGATGGTTTAAAACTAGATAATTTTAGCAATAGATTTCCTAGTAAGGTAAGCAGTATAGTGGCTTTAGAATTTGAAATAGAATTAGACTCTTTAGAGAACAAAGAAATATCTATTATTCTAGGTACAAGTGAAACAGTAATTGGTTGCCAAGATTTAGCTTATAAATACAGCAACTTAAACAATTGTATGCAGGAAAATGAGCATATTAGAAGATATTGGAACGATTTATTAGGAACTATACAAGTTAGCACGCCAGTAGAATCTATGGATATTTTACTAAACGGATGGGCAATGTATCAAACTTTAGCTAGTAGAATGTGGGGAAGAACTGGATTTTATCAATCAGGAGGAGCGTTTGGATTTAGAGACCAGTTACAAGATAGTTTAAGTGCCAAATATTTAAATACTGAGATTACAAAAAATCAAATTATCAAACATAGTAAGCACCAGTTTATTGAAGGTGATGTAGAGCATTGGTGGCATGAAGAAACAAATAGAGGTATTAGAACGAGATTTTCAGATGACTTACTATGGCTTCCATATACAGTCGCTGATTATATTGAATTTACAAATGACTACAGTATTCTGGATATAGAAACAAATTATTTAAACGGAAAAGTTTTAGAAGAGGGAATTGACGAAAGGTATGATTTATATTTACCATCAGAAGAGGTTGGAAGCATATATGAGCATTGTATAAAGGCTATAGAGAAGTCACTTGATTTTGGAGAACATGGATTGCCTAAAATAGGCTCTGGTGATTGGAACGATGGATTTAGTACAGTTGGTAATAAAGGAAAGGGCGAAAGCGTGTGGCTTGGTTTCTTCTTATGCAGTGTTTTGCAGAAATTTATTAAAATTTGTGAATATATGGAAGAAAAACAAGAATCAAATAATACAAAATTCGATAGCAATCAATTCCTTGAAAAACCAGAAATAATAGAGAAGTATATAATAAAGGATTTTAGTAATAGTCAAAATACAGATTCTGAAAATAATAAGTTAAACATTGAAGAAAAAATAGTGTATAGCACGGAAATAGGTGAAATAATTAATGAGGAAAATAAAGCTACTATAAAAAAATCAGAAAAATACAAAGCTATAATAGAGAAATTAAAAAAGGCAATAAATACTAATGCTTGGGATGGTAGATGGTTTAATAGAGCTTTTATGGATAATGGAAGAATACTTCGGAAGTTTGCAAAACGATGAGTGTAAGATAGATAGCATTGCACAAAGTTGGTCTGTAATTTCTAATATTGGTGATAATGATAAAAAATATATTTCCATGGAAAGCTTGGAGAATCATTTGGTGGATGGTGAAAATGGCATTATTAAGCTATTAGATCCTCCATTTGAAAGTGGAAGTTTGGAGCCTGGGTATATTAAAGCATATGTTCCGGGAACTAGAGAAAATGGTGGGCAATATACACATGCCGCCATTTGGGTAATAATTGCTGAAGCTTTGCTAGGATTTGGAGATAAAGCAGTACAATATTTTAAAATGATAAATCCAATAGAACATTCTAAAACTAAAGATGGAGTGATGAAGTATAAGGTTGAACCCTATGTTATCCCTGCTGATGTTTATGGTCAGGGAAACCTGGCTGGCCGAGGAGGCTGGACGTGGTATACTGGTTCTAGTAGTTGGATGTATATGGCTGGTATAAAATATATTTTGGGATTCAATATTGAGAACGGTTATATGAGTTTTAGTCCAGCAGTTTCAAACGATTGGAAGGAGTATAGTATACGATATAGGTATGGGGAAAGTGTATATAATATAAATGTGAATAGTTTTAGTAGTGATAGTCGTGGAGTGAAAAGGGTTATGCTAAATGGGAATGAAGTTGATGAAAAAAGGATTAAGTTGGAAGGAAATGCAGGGATTAATAATGTAGAGGTTTACCGTTAGTTCACTTTTAGTACTGTATGAGAAATGTATAAAACAGTAATAATTTACGATAAAGGAGAAATTTTAAATAACGTTAAAGAGGAGTTTTATAAAAAATTTGACGAAAGCACAGAGAATACTGCAAATGAAGGGGATAATGTTGTAAATACAACTGTAAATGAATAATATAAGAAGCGGTTGATTATTTTTTTGAATTTTATTATAAATCAAAAAAAGCAATCTCCGCTTTTTTATATCAAATTTATTTTGCTTTAGTATTATTAAAATCTATTACTTGGTATTGTGCTACATCGATTTTATTTCTTAAATAAATATCTAAGTTTTTACTTGCCAACAAATTTTCCTTTTGAGTTTTAGTTAAATGTTTTATTTGGTATTCTAACTTAGAAGTTAAAGATTTGTTTTCACTTTTCCAAGCAAGTTCTAATTTTATTGCTGTGTGCGATTTTGTATACTTGGCACAGGTATTTAGCTTATTTAAGTGCTCATTGGTTCTTCTTTCTAAATCTGTCGTAATTCCTGTATATATTGAGTTATCCGCGCATCTTATCATATATGTATAGTACATTTTTTCCTCCATTTTTGTATTTATTATATCATAGGTTTGAAATTTGACGGCTACCTGCAAAAGTAAACTACCTGAACTGTAACCAAAGTGTTACAATTCACGGCTTTTGCAATAAGCCGCAAAAAATCAAAATTATGTAATCGC
>CAMPBM010000027.1 GCA_946637865.1 uncultured Lachnospiraceae bacterium
ACAGATGCTTCATACTCTCCATAGTATACATGGATATGTGGTTTATGATGTTTCTCACTATCAAAAAAAATTAATTTTATAATCATTCCTTGAAATCTACTTAATTCTGGCATAATTTCCTCCTTTTTTACTATTTTAACATAATTAATAAATATTGTAAATATATAAAATTTTATCATTTAAAACAAATATTATTATATATTGTTTTAGAAATAATATTTTCATATTCATTCAATACTCCATAAACATTCAGAAATAACACATTTACCTATTATTTGTATAAAATTTATTCCAAAATCCATTATCATATTCCTTTTCGCTATTCTTATTTATTTTATATTTGTTATATTTTATATTCTTGTCATTATCGACCATAGATGTATTACCATATCGACTAGTCCCATTGTCATTATTGACTATAGATGTAGTTGTTTTTACATAGGTAGTATTGTCATATTTGACTAGGGGCTTTATTATTCTGTTAGCCATTTTTTTGGTTGTGTCTTGATAATTTATTATTACTTGAACATATTTCTTTTTACTTAAACTACTTATTAGTTTAGATACTCTTGTATCTGATATATTTACTATACTTCCAAAATATTTATTGGTTATACTGCAATAACCTTCGTTTTTACTAAAAAATAATATTAGTGCATATAACAACTTTTCTTTATCATTTAAATTCTCGTTTATTAGGATTTCAATAGGCATCCATAGACCTTTTATACTACTTACTTGCATAAGTATCACCTCTTCCTCAAAATTCTTCATTTTGATTGGTGATAAAAATAAAAATGTATTCTATAAAAAATACATTTTTACTAAAACCTTTATAAATATTTTATATTCATACCCAAATTTGCTACCTAAATTTATATTTAAAATTTTATTCTTATTGATTTTAAGCATATTTGAGGGTAAAATCCATACCCCATTTATACCCCAATCATACCATAAATTATACCCTAATTTTTATAATTTAGATGCTTTTTAATAACTTTTAATGCTCTTAAACGTCTTTTTCACATTTCTCACAAAAACAAATAAAACGCCTAGAATATAGGCGTTCGTTTGGTGGCTTGAAGTGGAATCGAACCACTGACACGAGGATTTTCAGTCCTCTGCTCTACCAACTGAGCTATCAAGCCTTTTATTCAAAATAAAAAATGGAACCTCATGTCCCTATAATAAAAAAATGGCGACCTGGAACGGGCTCGAACCGTCGACCTCTAGCGTGACAGGCTAGCGTTCTAACCAACTGAACTACCGAGCCAAAAGTAAAAAATATTTAGTAAAACTAAATATTTTTGAAATGGTGGGCGCAATAGGGCTCGAACCTATGACCTCCTGCTTGTAAGGCAGATGCTCTCCCAGCTGAGCTATGCGCCCATTTCCTTCGACTCGTTTAGTATACTAGATTTTGGTTTAATTGTCAATAACTTTTTTAATTTTTTTTAATTTTTTTTAAGATTTTTTTCAGTGTGTCCGAAAGTCATTGATATTACAGTATTTTTTTATAGTTTGTACTATATAATTTTTTAAAATTTTCCTTTGGCACGAAATATGCTCTGCTACGAGTAGAGTACTTTCATACTGTATAAAAATGCCAATAAAATATAATTATAGTTCTTATGTAGCACTTAAGTAGTTTTCTACATAATTTGCCTTATTTCGTTACAGGTCAGCCTTAGGCTTTTACAATATGCCTTAGGCTGACCTGTAACCTTGTTTTAACATCTCTATTACTTTATTTTAATAATTCTATTGCTTTCCTCAATTGAGTATCTTGTTCTCTCTCTACGCTTGCATGCCCCTGCCATTCTTCTGGTAACTCTACAATTTCATCTGGAGTAATACCTATTTTGTGTAACTTGTTATAATTTGGTGTAAAATACTCTTGCATAGTTACTTTGATTCCTGTTTTTTGGTCATCAAATAAAAATACTCCTTGAATTATTCCTTTTCCATAAGTTTGTGTTCCTACAACTTTTGCATTTGTATTTTCCTTAACTGCTGCCGTTAGAATTTCAGATGCACTTGCTGTTCCTCCATTAACCAAAATTACTATAGGAATATTTACAATTGGATCATTTTTAGAAACAGAAACATCTTCGTTATTATTTTTATCCTTTGTTATTAGCATTTTAGAACCCTTTGGTACTATCATTTCAGCTATTTTCAAAGACTGATCTACTAAACCGCCACCGTTATTTCTAAGGTCTATTATTAGTGATTTTATTCCTTTTTTCTCTAATTCATTATATGCTCTTTTGAAGTCATCAGCACATTGTCCTTCAAATTCATTTAGCTTTATATATCCTATATTATCATCTAATTCTTCAGCTTCAACATATTTAAACTTTATAGTTCTTCTTGTTATATCAAAATTAATTTCTTTATCATCTCTTTCAACTACTATTTTTACATTTGTTCCCTCTGTACCTCTCATTTTATTTGAGGCTGTAGTTAATTCATTACCTACGTATTCTACATCATCTACTTTTTTAATTACATCTCCTGCCAACATTCCAGCTTCACTTGCAGGAGACTCTGGAACTACAGATACTACAATAATTTCATTTTTTTCTGTGTTATTTGCAACATAAACACCTACTCCTACATATGAGCCATTAATATTTTCTACTAAAGATTTTACTTCGCTCTCGTTTAAATATTCTGTATACTCATCACCTAAAGCAGATACATATCCTTCTAATGCACCTTGGACTAGCTTTTTTTCATCTATTTCACCTATATATAACTGGTCTAACTTTTCTCTTATTTTAAATAATTCCGAATTTATATATACTCCATCACCTTCGCCAGAAATCCTTGATGCTGTAGATGCTATATTATTTATTGTTTTTCCTATAATACTGTTACTATGAGTAGAATTTCCCGATTTAATCATACCATATTTATATATTAATATGGTAGTTATAATAATAGTAACCAGAGCTGTTATAATAACGATAAAAAAATCTCTTACTATACCTTTTTTATTATCTTTTTCCATAATTATCCCCTTCACCTTTATTATAAATATTATATTATATTTTTTTTATTTTATTCTAGAAATAGTATTTTTTACTATTCAAAAGGAGCAGTCTGCTAATCTATCTGCTCCTATTACTTTTATAAATAATTTAACGGATTGGTGTGTGAACCATTTTCTCTAACTTCAAAATGTAAATGTGGTCCTGTAGAATTTCCTGTTGTTCCTACAGCTGCTATAACCTGACCTTTTGTTACGGTTTGCCCAGCTGATACATATAATTGGCTAGCATGTGCATATCTTGTTGTTATACCATTACCATGACTTATTATTATGTAGTTACCATAGCCACCATTCCATCCATAATTTGCTAAAATTACCGTTCCACTTTCAGCTGCAACAATATTGCTTCCCATTGTTGCGCCAATATCTATACCAGTATGGAAATCTCTAACACCAAATAGTATTCTATATCCATATGGAGAAGTTATCATTGAACTTGATGGACATGGCCAACCTAATTTTCCTCCTGTATATGGATTTGACACCTCTGAAGTTCCACCGTTTGCACTTCCAGAATTATTTGAATTTACTGAATTTCCTGAATTACTTGATGAATTTGCATTTTTAGCATTATTCCTTCTTTCTTCTTCTTCTCTTGCTATAGCTTGTCTTTCCAATACAGCATACTGTTCTGCCTGTGCTCTGTATTCAGATAATTGTGATTCTAACCCTTTTTGCTCCTCTGTTAAATTGGCTGCTTTTTCCTCCTTCTGTGCCTTTAAACTCTGAAGTTCTTTACTTTTCTCTTCTTTCTCCTTCTTAGCCGATTCCACTTCATTTTTCTCATCTTGTAATGATTTTTTTAATTCTTCAACTTCCAATATCAACTTGTTATCATAATCAGCAATCTGCTTTACAATATCCTGGTTAGATATAAATTTAATTAAATTTCCTGAAAGTACTACATCAAGAAAAGTTGTTTCTTTCTTCATATACATTGCAACTAATCTATCTTCCAAAACCTTCTTTTTCTCTGCCAATTCTTTTTCCTTTTCACCAATAGACTTTTCTAATTCGTTAACTCTGGTTGTTAATTGTTGCACTTGTTGCTCACATTCTGATATTGATGTATTTAAATTTGCAACTTCCTGCAATACCTCATCTATCTGTCCTTCAAGATTATCAATTTGATTTTGTGTATTTTGTGAATTTTGTATAGCTTCGTTTTGCTTGTTTTGATAATATAAACTACTATTTTCTGCTTTTGTCTTTAAAGAGAATGAAATTATTATCATCACAATCAATACTATTGACACAGTTTTCACTAATTTTCTCATATTACATTTTCTCCTTCTATACTTTTAAATATTTTCTCATAGAACGAATACTTCCAAATACTCCAATGCCAATTCCGATAACTAAGAAAATAATTATAAGTTGTGTACACATCTGATCAAAATGAAGTAATTCGTTTATACCAGTAGTTTTTCCTAGACTTTCTATCCAAGCTTGAAGTGTCTTTTCTACTATACTTTGCTTTAACCATACATATAGTCCGCCTAGTAAAATAATCGAAATAATAGATGATATTACCCCAATAATTATACCCTCCACAATAAATGGTGCTCTTATAAAATTATTGGTAGCTCCAACATATTTCATTATTGAAATTTCCTTTCTTCTTGAGTGAACAGTTAGTTTTATAGTATTACCTATTATTACAACAGAGAATATAACTAAAAGTCCTCCTGCACATAATAAGAATATATTAATGCTTCTGCTAAAATTTGTTAATACTTCCGCCTCACTGTTCTTTTTTACCACTGCAGTTGTATTTACTCCTTCATTTATACTTCCTGCATTTTCTGACGTTTTTATTACATTGTCTATTCCTTCTAATTGCGTGACCACATCCTTTAATTTTTCCAAATCTGTTAGAGTTACAACATATAACTCTGGAAATGGATGTTCTTCTTCCGTATATCCTTGAAGCTCGCTAACCGCATCTACTGCATCCCCTAACTTTTCTTTTGCTCTATTGTATGCTTCCTTTTTACTTATAAACTGTATGTTGCTTGAATTTACATACTGAATCTTTTTTATCTCATCTTCTATTGTATTTTTTTCTGTCTGCGAAAGACCGTCTTCTATGTATACTTCTATTGGATAACCGCTTTCCATCTCACCTAAAATAGCCTTAACATTTTCACCTATTATAAAACAAATTCCAACTGTCATCATTGTAACAATCATAATCATCAAGGCTGAGAAGGTAGATTTCTTATTTTTGACTATGTTTTTTATACCATCGCCTATTAAATAACTTATTAAATTATATTTCACTATCATACCCACCTTTTTTATCATCTCTTATAATATTGCCTTTTTCAATTTGTATAACTCTCTTTTTCATTTTGTCTACAATATCCCTAGCATGTGTTGCAACAACTATAGTTGTACCTCTTAAATTAATGTCATTTAAAAGATTCATTATTTCCCAAGCAGTATCTGGATCCAAATTCCCAGTAGGTTCATCAGCAATAAGCATAGCTGGATTATTTACCAAAGCTCTTGCTAAAGCTACTCTCTGTTGTTCCCCACCTGATAATTCATTTGGGTACACCTTTGATTTATCACCTAGTCCAACTAAGGAAAGTACCATTGGAACCTGCCTTCTAATATGTTTTGGTGTTGCCTTTACAATATGCATAGCAAACGCCACATTTTCGTACACTGTCTTATCTGGTAACAACCTAAAATCTTGAAAAACCACACCCATACTTCTACGTAAATATGGAATCCTTCTAGGTTTAAGAAATGTTGTATCTTTTCCGTTAATAATTATGCTTCCAGATGTTGGTTCTTCTTCTTTTAAGATCATCTTTATTAGTGTAGACTTTCCAGATCCTGAACTTCCTACTAAAAATGCAAATTCGCCTTTATCAATTTTAAAATTTGCATTTTTTACTGCATCAGTACCTGTATCATATGTCTTACTTACATTTTTAAATTCTATCATAATATATCTTCCTTCTATTCTTTTCTATCCTATCATATTAATGATACCAATAATCCACATTATTTGCAATAGCCCTAAAACATTTTTTTGTATAATAAGTTATCAAAGCCTGCTTATTTCAACGTTTTTGAGTTCCAACTTTATTTTAAAATTCACAAAAAATTCACATTTAGATTTAAAATTTTATGTGCTTGTATGTTCATTTAATATGCATTTTTTAATGGAGATTTACTTTTTCTTGCTATTATAGCTTTAATTTTTATTCCTTGCTCCATAAACATTTTTTCATGTTCCGTTTCAATATTATTCCAAAAGCCCTTATTATTAGCTAGGTCTTCAGTTTGATTTATTATATCAAACCCACTTTGCTTAAAATACAACAAGCTATCACAAAACAATCCATCATCATCTGTTTTAAAAAATATTTCTCCTTCATCTTTCAAAAAAACTCTATATTTTTCTAACTGTCTCGTATGTGTTAATCTCTTTTTTCTATGTTTTCCACGTGGCCATGGGTTACAAAAATTAATATAAATTCTATCAAAACTGTCATTCTCATTAAAAATCAAGAATATTCTTTCAATATCAAATCGCGTTAGGTACACATTATTTATAGGCATATCCTTATCTATGTATACATTTTCTATATTTCTCTTTGCTAATCCCAACATAGCATCAACCATGTCTATTGCTATATAATTAATATCTGTATTTTGAGATGCAAGCTGGGAAATGAAGCCTCCTTTTCCACACCCTAGTTCCAAGTGAATTGGATTATCATTTGCAAATAAACTTTTCCACTTTCCCTTATAAGCTTCTGGATTATCTATGTAAAAACTACTAGCTTCCAATTCACCTCTAGCCCATGGCTTATATCTAATACGCATTTTCTTATTTTTCCTCCTTTAAATCATTGTTGTTGGAATACCTCCTTATTATTTTACTACTTTTTATCATTTTGGTCAACTATATAGACACACGGTCAATTTGCTCCGCAAATTGTTACAGGTCAGCCTTGAAACGTTTGGGGACGGTCTTGATTTGTTTCAAAAATGAAACAAATCAAGACCGTCCCCAAACGTTTCAAGGCTGACCTGTAACCGCAAATTCGTTAGTTAGTTACTACTATTTGTTTCAAAGTATTGAAATCTCCTCTAAAATATGCTATAATTCTCATAATTCAAAGCAAAAAAATTAAATCAGGAGATGAAAAACTTGAAAATAAATACAGATAGTGAAACACTAGCAGAGAATAAAGTTCTGATTCTATATATCTTAGACCAGACGCATAAACCTATTACAAATGATAACTTATATAAATTAGTGCTAACAGCTATAGATATGAACTACTTCTATTTTCAACAATTTCTACTAGATATGATAAATACCAAATTCATAGTTTCTTACACTAAAGAAACCCAAACAGTTTATGAATTAACGGAATTAGGAAAAAGTACTTTAGATCTTACCTTAGACATACTACCTGGAATTGTAAAACTAAAAGTAGACACCAATTTAAAAAGTACATTGGATGCAGTTGAGGAAGAATATTCCATTATTGCAGAGTATACGCCTAGAAATGAGAACAATTATATAATCAACTGTAAGATAATAGAAAATAACGAAACAGTCTTTGAGATAAAAACTCTAGCATATTCTCGTGAACAAGCTAAAGAAATTGTAGATAATTGGAAAAATAAAGCTGAAAAGATTTATCCAAAGGTACTTGATCTATTGCATGATTCAGATAATTTTAAAAAATAGCTTAATTAAATATAAAAGTGATATGAATATTTTGTTTTATGGAGCACAATGTGCTCCTCTACGAATAATATTCTGTATCACTTTTTGTTTTTTATTATTCTTTATAATTTCATGCTTTCTTTGCAATTTTATACTTTCTTTGTAATTTCTTATTATCTTTATAATATCATACTCTCTTTACAATTTTATATGCTCTTTATAATTTCATATTCTTTATAACTTCATTATAATTATCCGAATTAATTATCCCTGTTCCTGAAACAACGATGTCGCAACCTGCTTCTTTAACATCAGAAACATTTTCCAGATTAATTCCACCATCGGCTTCTATTACAGTATCCAATTTATTTGTTTCAATATACCTATGTAACTCTTCTATCTTATTTAATGTTGATGTTATTAACTTTTGTCCCCCTTTTCCAGGCTCAACAGTCATTACTAAAACAACGCTAACATACTTTAATATATCAAAGATTTCTGAAATGTTTGTGTTCGGCTTTATTGAAATTCCAGCCCTGCAATGATTAGATTTTATATAATCTAGTGCATCTAATAATTCATTTTTATCCTTAAATGCTTCAAAGTGAATTGTTATTATATTAGGATTATATGGTAAGAACATGTCTATGTAGCGACGTACATTTGAAACCATCAAATGTACATCTAGTGGAATATTTGTAATGCTATCTAAATAATCACAATACTCTAGCATAACCTCTGTTGTATTATTCTCTACAAAGTCACCATCCATCACATCTATATGAAAATAATCTGTTTTAGCTGTTTCTAAATTATATATAGTTTTTATGATATTGTCTTTTTTTACACTTAAAATCGACGTTGATATTTCTACCATTTATGTAACTCCTTTTCCTTTAATTCTTCAAATAATCTACAATAAGTTTCATATCTTTTTGCACTCACTAAGCCTTCTTCTACCGCTTCTTTTACTCCACATTTTTCTTCTTTTACATGGGTACAACCTATATATTTGCAATTTTCAATATATCTTGATAAGTCAATAAAATAATCTATTAGATTTTTACTTTCAATTTCGTTGATTTCAAATGTAGAAAAACCAGGAGTATCTGCAATGTATGAATTATCATCAATTCTATATAATTTAATTGCTGTTGTTGTATTTTTTCCACGTTTATTCTTATTGCTTAACTCACCTTCTAATGTTAAAAAGCCTTTAAATATAGAATTAATTAATGTAGATTTTCCAACCCCAGAATTTCCTGAAAATGCAGTAATATTATCTTTTAGTATCTGGCATAGTTCGTCAACTCCTTGACCATTTTTTGCATTGGTTTTTATAACTCTATAGCCTATTTTTTTATACATATTAAATATTTCCTCAGTATACTTTGAATCCTCTAAATCTACCTTATTTAAACATATTATAGATTTTATATTATTAAATTCGGCAAAAGCCAGTTGCTTATCTAACAACAATAAGTCTGGCTTTGGCATTTTCATTGAAATAACGAAAATCATTTGAGTTAGATTTGCCATTTTGGGTCTTTTTATATAATTCTTTCTTGGATAAATCTGATTAATAACTCCAGAATCCTCTGCTTGATATTCAAACTCTATATTATCTCCTACAGCTGGAATTATATCATCTTTTTTTAGCTTTCCTCTTGGAATACATTTTACTATTTTTTTGTTTTCAAAATCTTCTACTTCATATATATTAGAAACATTGCTAATTATTAATCCTTTTGGCATATATTCTCCTTATTTACTAACATTTAAGACAGTGTTGCTTCCATTCATATCCATTTGTTCATTAGCATATCTAACCTCGTTAACATAAACCTTGATATTTACAACACCTTTTCCTTTTATAGTAACACTTACATTTTCTGTATTTTCTGGCACTTCCTTTTTGTAAACGTCTTCATTATCAACACTTATCCTTACTAACACATTTTCTATTTTTTTAGTAGCAGGTGTTGTAGGTGTGGTAGTAGTTGTTGTTGTTGTTGTAGTTTTTGTATCAGTACCATCCTTTTTCTCAGTATTTTCTGTTGTAGTAGTTGTTGTTTTCTCTTGAGTAGGTTCCTTATATCCAGTTATTGATTTAACATTAACATTAATTGTACCTTCCTTCAATTCTTGTATTTTGTTTACTGTTAATGTTATTCCAGTTCCTTCATTTACAACGCTTCCTAAATCTATACTTTGTTTTAATACAACTCCATTAGATTTTGTTGTATCCTCTGTATACGTTAAATTAACTTCCAAAGGAAGTTCTGAAAGAGTTTTCTTTGCTTCTTCCACATCCATACCAACAACAGAAACCACTGTTACTTTTCTTGGACCTTTACTAATATATAATGTTACTTCTGAACCAGCATTTACTTCCTTACCTTCTTCTATTTCCTGCTTAATAACAACTCCTTCTTCCACTGTAGAGCTTTCTTCTCTTTCTTCTTTAACTGTTAACTCGTATTTCTTCAATTCTTCTATTGCTTCTTCCAATGTTAATCCTTTTACTTTAGGCATTATAACTACCTTTGCACCTTTACTTACTGTCAACTTTACAGGACTATTTTTCTGTTTGTCATAGTTTGTACCCGCACTTGGTTTTTGCTCTACTACTTTTCCTTTTTCAATTTCTTTGCTGTATACTTCTTCAATCTCATATTTTATTCCCAATTCATCCAGTTTTTTCTTTGCTTCATCTACTGTAACTGACGTAACACTTGGTAATGAAATACCTGTTTGAACTGTTGTTTTCGAATCAATTCCAAGTAGCTTAGTTGTTAATTTCCAGCTACCCCCAAAAACTAATACACACAACAATACAACACCTATTACTAATCCGGCATATACTAAAGGTTTTTTCTGTGGATTTTTCTCTAAATATTGAGCAAGCTTTGATTTTGACTTTCCACTACTATTTTTTTCACTTTTTCTTTCCGTCATACTTCCTCTATACTTATCCTCGCTTACTATATTCTCTGAAATGGTTGGAATGACTCTTGTATAATCATTTGTATCCTTCTCTTTGACAAATTCGCCATTTGGATTTTTAAGCGCCATGCTTAAATCCTTCATCATATCTGTTGCTGAATTGTACCTTTGATTAGTGTCCTTCTTCATTGCTTTTAATATAATTTTATTAACTGACTCTGGAACATTAGAATTTAGTTTTATTGGTTCTATCGGTTCCTCTTGCATGTGTTTTAACGCTACAGATACAGGAGTATCCGCATCAAATGGAACTCTTCCTGTTATCATTTCATACATAACAACTCCTAGTGAGTATATATCTGATTTTGCATCAGTATAACCTCCTCTAGCGTGTTCCGGTGAAAAGTAGTGTACAGATCCTATTGTAGTTCCAAAGGCTGTTATTGTAGAATTAGATACCGCTTTTGCTATTCCAAAATCTGTAACCTTAGCTATTCCCTCTTCAGTAATTATTATATTATGTGGCTTTATATCTCTATGAACTATTCCATTTCTATGAGCCATTTCCAATGCAGAACAAATTTGTATTGCAATATTAACCGTCCACTTCCAAGGAAGTGCCCCTTCTTCTGAAATTATTTGCTTTAAAGTCTTCCCTTGAATTAACTCCATTACTATATAGTATATGTTATACTCCTGCCCAACATCAAACACTGAAACTATATTTGGATGTGTTAATCTTGCAGCTGACTGTGCCTCAGTGTTAAATCTTTTAATGAATTCTTCGTCTGTTGTGAATTCATCTCTCAAAACCTTAACAGCAACATATCTATTTAAAATAGTATCTCTTGCCTTATACACTGTAGCCATCCCGCCACTACCGACTTTTTCTATAATTTCATACCTATTACCTATTATTTTACCTTCTATATTCATATGTAATTCTCTCCTTATAAAATAATTACAGCTGTAATATTATCCAGTCCGCCATTTTTATTTGCTTCATATATTAGTCTATTACATGCTTCGCTTGGATTTTCATCTATTATTCTTGCTATTTCTTCATCTTTTAACATATTAGTTAATCCATCAGAACACATCAACAATATATCATCTTTTAACAGTCCCTTCACTGTTACATCAGGTTCAACATAGTTTGAACATCCTAATGCTTTAATAAGCATATTTTTCTTAGGATGATTATATGCTTCCTCCTTAGTTATAGTTCCATCAGATACAAGTTTCTGAACATAACTATGATCTGTCGTCAACCTTCTGAAGAAATCGTTTCTTTTTCTGTATACTCTACTATCACCAACATGCCCTATATAAACCTTGTTTAAGTTTACCAAACAAATATCTATTGTTGTTCCCATATTTTCTAATTCTGGTATTTCTTTTGCTCTTTTATATACCACTGAATTAGCATATTCTATTGCATCCCTTATCAATTTTAATATATTTTCTCTATCATGTTCAATGCAATCAAATTGTCTTAAAATATAGTTTTTAGATGTTTCTACTGCCAATTTACTTGCAACTTCTCCACCTTTATATCCCCCCATTCCATCAGCTACTATATAAAGCTGTACTTTATCATCTGAGTGAGAAATGTAAAAACTATCCTGATTCATATCACGAACTTTTCCTATGTCTGATTTTGCAAATGCTTTCATATGTCCTCCTTTATTATGTATTCATCTGTTTTTTATGTTATATTTATAACCCATTGTTATAAAATTTACAACTATATTTTATATTATTATTGTATTTTTTACAATCTATTTTAAATTTTTTCTTCTTAATTGTCCACAAGCTGCATCAATATCTGACCCTAACTCTCTTCTTATTGTAGCAACAATTCCATTGTCATTTAGGTAATCTCTAAATTTTATTATATTTTCGTTACTACTTTTAACAAATTTTCCATTTTCTATTTTATTGATTGGTATTAAATTAACATGACATAGCATTCCTTTTAATAGTTTAACCAATTCTCTTGCATCTTCTAAGTTATCATTATTATCTTTTGCTAATGCATATTCAAAAGAAATCCTTCTATTGGTAATTTTTATATATTCCTTACACGCTTCCATAAGCTTTTCTATATTATACGCATCATTTACAGGCATCATCTTACTTCTTTTTTCGTTATTTGTTGCATGCAAAGAAACAGATAAAGTACATTGTATGTTTTCTCTTGCTAAATCGTAAATTCGTGGTACCATCCCACTAGTTGAAACGCTTATGTGTCTTGCACCAATATTTAGTCCCTTTTGGTGGTTTATTATTCGTATTGATTTTATAACGTTATCATAATTATCTAAAGGTTCTCCTATCCCCATATAAACAACGTTTGAAATTTTATCACCTATATCTTGCTCAACAGCTAATATTTGTTCAACTATTTCTCCAGCTGATAAACTTCTTACGAAATTAATTCCAGTTGATGCACAAAATTTACATCCCATTTTACAGCCTATCTGGGAGGATACGCAAATAGTTTTGCCATGATGATACTGCATTACAACAGTTTCAATTGCATTTCCATCTAAGACATCAAATAAATACTTCTTTGTTCCGTCAGAAGATTCCTGTTTTTTTAATATATTATAATTACATATATCATAATTATGTTTTAATTTTTCCCTTAGTTCTAAAGATAAATTAGTCATATCATCAAAGCTCTTTACCTTTTCTATGTAAAGCCAATGGAAAACTTGCCCAGCTCTATATTTTTTCTCACCTATTTTTTCAAATTCAATTTCTAACTCTTTTAAATCATAATCCTTTATATTCTTCATATTTACCTCATTAATCTTAATTTAACCTCAAAATATTTTACAACCAATTTCTAATATATATATTTAAGTAACTCTCTATTAAAATTATTGTAATACTTCCTATCACAAAATCAAAAGTAGTTTATAGTATAATACATAAACTACTTTTATTTCTCCTTAGTGATAATCTTTCTTAAGCACAGAAATTCTTGTTAATAGTTTTTATAGTTTCTTCTATTGCTAACAATCTTTTTTCAAATACCTGATTTGTTATATCTGCAATTTTATCGTATTCCTGAAATTTGTCCATTTTTTTCATATATATAGCATGATTTTTTTTTATTATTTTTAATTCTTCTAGTTGGTTAATTCTTATCTCATTTAATGCTTCATTTAATGCTTTGATTTGTTCTTCTAGTGCTAAATTAGTAAATTCTACTGTTTGCATAACATCACCCCTTATGTAACAAAGTTATCTATACTATTTTACCACTAAGTGGTATAATTAGTCAACCGTAAAAAGAACAAAAGTTTTATTTTAATTATGTAAGTCTACTTTTTTCCCAAATCGTAGCCTTCTTACGTAGTATGAAAAGCCTTCACTAATTGCACTATACTTATCAACTATAGTTATAATAAAGCTTTCTGGATAGCTTGGCAACTTAATAGTTAACGGCCACATATGTTTTAATATAATATCCTGTTCTCTATTTGATAGCTCAAATAGTTTTTTAGAATTCTCTAAAGCTACTCTTGGATGTTTAATTGCGTGAAACCCTTTCATTCCTTCCTGTTTTATTCGCCAATCATACAAAAACATATCATGCAACATTCCTGCCCTTGCCGCAGCTTTATAGTCTAATTTTAATTTCTTACATATCTTATAACTAATGTATGCGACATTTTTACAATGTTCAAAACACGAGATATCATAATGTTGCCTATAATTCTTCATTTTTTGTACAGTTTCATTACTAATAATATCTTCTATTATTTCGTCAAATTCTTCTACGCTTTTTAACAAATCCCGTACCCCTTTCATTTTACCTTCTATAATCTATTATACAATACTTTAAGAAAAAAAGAAACTTTTTTTCTATAATTTTTTTATTATGCGTTACTGTTTGTGTTACAGTTCAGGTGCCCATAATGTTGATGAAATATATTAATACGAAGTGGAGTGCGCAGTTTGGCGCTCCCACCTAACGTCTTTTTCACATATCATAGCGCCAGCAAACGAACGGAGTATTAATATATTTCATCAACATTATGGGCACCTGAATTGTAACTACTGTTTAACAGTTACGTCTTTTGAGTAGCCCCAACCTTAGATTATTTTGTAAAAAGTGTTAAATAATAACCCTTGTCTCATTGTTTTAAAAAATATTAACAACTTTTAAAGAATCCTTCTCCTCAATATTCTTCAATACAAACTTACACTTTTCAAGTTCCTCTACGCTTTCTTCATATTTTTCTGCTATAACATTAGCCTTAATTGCCACAAACTGATTATCAACCTTTTCAAGTTCATCATGTTCTAAAAAACATGCTAACAAATCATACTTATCTTTCCATTTTCCAATAACCTCATCTATCTCCGCTTCTAGCTCATCTTTATCGAACTTTTCCTTCAAAACCTTATTTTCTATATTGCTTACTCCATCTATAATATTATCAAAATACCTTTCAACATACCTTTGCGATAATATATGAATTGTAACAATACATATTATAATTCCAAAAATAATAATAAGTTCTTTTTTCATAAACACTCCCTTATATACTAAACATAAATCATAACCTTACCTGCTTTTTTTATCTTTCCTTTGACAAAAGAATTGTCCTTTTCCATCGATAGTCACAACTAAAGCATCCTCTGGATTATATCCAAATTTTTCTACTTGCTTTTTTAGCCATTTATAATCCTTTCCAAGTATTTTTAAATTTTCATACATTATAACACCATCAATAACTAAATCATATGAAATTCCCTCATACTCAGGTTCTATTCCGAAGTCTTCAGGAATAGTATTTCTTTTACTCGGTTTTTGTAAAACATTGATTTGACCACTAGTTTCCAATATTGCATATTCTACATCACCCAAGTTCATAATATTATTATCCCTTAACCTTTCCTGTAATTCATTTATTGTAAATCTTTCTTTTCTTAAAATTTCTTCATTTATTTTTCCCCTATATATTAATATGGCTGGTTTCCCAGAAATTAGTTCTCTTAATTTCAAACTTTTCATATTGGCAATAGAAATTATCAAATCCATCACTAACAGTCCTAAAATTGGTATTATTCCATTTATAATAGAAATACCACTATTACTTATTGGAGTAGCAGCTAAATCAGCAATCATAATTGAAATTACAAATTCAAATGGCTGTAATTGTCCTATTTCTCTTTTTCCCATTCCTCTCATAACGATTAAAACAACTATGTATATTAATATAGATCTGATAAATAATACTAACATCTTAAATTTAACCTCCATATTTTTGAATTTTCTTTTATTTTGCCAATTTAGCAAAAAAAATATTCATATCTAAGCATAATAAATTTATTTTAGTAAATAATAAAAATACCGAACTAGTGTTATTTAAACTGTTATCACATTTTAGTTTCGGATATTCATAAAATCAGAAAACTGCTGTTGGCTAGTTTTATGAATATAAGCGTAATTTCAAAATTACAACATTCTTATTTTTAAGGAGGTTTTAATATGTCAGATAATCAAGTAAATGCAAGTTCTAACAGTGGTGCAAGTAATGTTTGGCAAATTGTTGGTAGATTAGTGACTGCCGGTATAATATTAGCAATAACTGCATTTTTCACACCAGGCTTTACCATAAATAACATTTGGGCACTTGGGGCTGCTACAATAGTTCTTACTATAATGGATTTTTTAATTACAAAATTCACAGGTTTACATGCTAGTTCCTTTGGAAAGGGATTTGTCGGCTTTGTGCTTGCAGCTGTTGTACTATATGTTACACAATACTTTGTTGCAGGTTATACAATTTCATGGATGGCTGCTATAATAGGTGCTCTTGTATATGGCGTTGTTGATTACTTTTTACCTGGAAATTCTGAAATGTAGTTTAAAAGCTATATAATATGAAAAAAATTAGGAGCGCTTAAATATAAGCATTCCTAATTTTACATATAATTATTTTTCAAGCCTTGCATTATATAATTCAACAGCTGTTTCTGGACTATCGTTTCCTTGTGCATTTTTTATAGGAGCAAACTCATTTTCTCTCTTAACTCTTAAAATACTTATGTTATCATAATTTGAAAAAGCATCAAATATAAAAGACTCAAATTTATATACATTTTTATCTTCTGGAACAACTAATTTTCCATTTTCATCTAAATAGTCTGATTTTTTTACAGCTATATGATATGGCATTACAGTATCAGACATTTTTTCTAGTGCCTCAATATTATACAAATGGCTTAAAATATTTACGTCACCAAATACCAACTCGCCATCTTGGTCAACTTCTTCTATCATTTCTTCTGGTAACTCTGAATATTCTATAATACCTGGTTTACCATCAATTTTGCAAAATACTCCTGCTTTTTCTCTAGGATTTGTTTTTATTACAGATTTTGAAGCAATTTTGTTTCCTTCATTTAATGTAACTCCTACTAGTAATGGATCAACTATTTTCAGCAGAATGTTATCTACACCACCAACAAATACCCATTGAATACCATTATTTTTCATATCTTCAAGAATTCCATCATCTTTTAAAGATTTGTAGATACTTCCATTTCCATCAGATGCCTCTTTTATCAATTTATCTTTTCCAATCAATAGTTTTCCTTCAGTAGAAATCAATGGAGCTTTGCCTTGTTTAAATAACTTTACCTTTCCCTGTGGATATCCGAAATAACCATGTTCCTTTAAAAAATCTAAGGTCTGATCATTATTTTCTTCACTAGTCATTATATACCATGGAATTACAATTCCATACTTTCTATTTGCTTCTTGTAAGGATTCAACTATTATCTGAAATAAATATTTTTCACCATTATTTAAATTAACTTTAAAAGTCCCTTTTGGTCCATTATGTCCTAGTCTAGTTCCTTGACCTCCTGCCATTGTAACTACCGCATACTTTTTGCTTTTTATTATATTTATTCCCTGATTCTTATAATTATTAAATTCCTCTTCTGATAATTTATCTATATCAATTGCTGAAATTTTTTCTATTTTTTTGTTTCCTATTTCAAATGTTTTACTTAGATTGTTGTATAAGTCAACCACTTGCTCAATATTTAGCTTTACAACTTGCTCAACCAATTTGTTTTTTTCTTCGTCATTTAACCTATTCATCCAATCTACTATGTGTTTTTGATTGAATTTTTCTAATATCTCAATAGCCTTCTCTTCCATAATCCTCTTCCTTCTTTTAGTTTTGATTTATATTTAATTTATAATATGCAATATTTTAGCATATTTGACAGAAAAAAGCAAGTTTGCGGTTTCCATAATTTAATATACATGACTATTAAGTTACAGTTCAGGTGGGTTACTTTTGCAGGTAGCCGTCAAAAATTAAAATTATG
>CAMPBM010000028.1 GCA_946637865.1 uncultured Lachnospiraceae bacterium
AAGCGATTACATAATTTTAATTTTTGACGGCTACCTGCAAAAGTAACCCACCTGACCTGTAACGTTAAACAGTAACAAAAAAACAATATAGAAAAATAATATTGACTAATAAAAAAAAATATTGTATCATAAAAAAATCAAATGAAGAAACTAGAACATAGATTTGGAAGGAGACAATAATATGGAAGAAAAATATGAGGCAGCAAAGAACTGCTTAACAAAACATAATCAAAGTCAATTATTAAGTAATTATAAAAATTTATCATCAGAAAAGAAAGAGAAGTTGTTAGATCAAATTTTAACAATTGAATTCAATCAAATTGAAGAATTATATGAGTCAACAAAGAAAGAAGTAAGTTTTGCAAATGATAAGATAGAACCAATAAATTATGTTGACAAAGGAGCTCTAACTGATGACGAGTTAAAGAAATATAATAGTCTTGGAGAGGAAGTAATAAAAGAAGGAAAGTATGCAGTTGTTACTATGGCTGGTGGTCAAGGAACGAGACTTGGACACAATGGACCAAAAGGTACATTTAAATTAGGGCTAGACAAAGATAAGTCAATATTTGAGATTTTGTCTGATTCTATAAAGAAAAATAGCGAAAAGTATGGAGTAATTATTCCATGGTATATAATGACAAGTAGAGAAAATAATGAACAAACTGAACAGTTTTTTAAGCAAAATAATTATTTTGGATATGACTCGAGTGCCATTACATTTTTTAAACAAGGTGAGTTACCTATGTGTAGTGAAGACGGTAAGCTGTTAATAGATGAAAATGGATTAATAAAGGAAGCAGCAGATGGTCACGGTGGAATATTCGAATCAATGAGAAGAAATGGAATTATCTATGATATGGAAAAAAGAGGTGTAGAGTGGGCTTTTATAGGACCTGTAGATAATGTTTTGGTTAAGATGGTAGATCCTACATTACTAGGGGTAGCATTAGATAAAAATGTTCAAGCTGCTGGAAAGAGTGTTGTAAAAGCAGGACCAAAAGAAAAAGTTGGAGTATTCTGTAAGAAAAATGGAAAACCAGGAGTTGTAGAGTATACAGAAATAACGCCAGACTTAGCGGAAGCAACAGACGAAAATGGTGAGTTGATTTTTGGAGAGTCTCATATTAATTGTAACCTATTTAGTGTTAAAGCAATTGAGGAAGTAAGTAAAAAGAAACTACCATATCATTGTGCACATAAAAAAGCAAAGTATATTAACGAAAATGGTGAGTTGGTTGTTCCAGAAAAACCAAATGCATATAAATTTGAATCTTTTATATTTGATGCTTTTGATATGCTAGAAGATATGGCAATTTTAAGGGTAAAAAGAGAAGAAGAATTTGCACCTGTAAAGAATGCAGAAGGAAATGATAGTCCTGAAACCGCTATAAAGTTATATAAAGATTTCTATGGAATAAAATAATTTTAATATTTATGAACCTATTCAATTAGATTTATGTCTAATATGTATAGGTTCATTTTGTACAACATAAAAATATTAAAATTTTAAAGAAAAAAGTAATTTACAAAATCAAAATAATATGGGATAATAATGTATAGGAACTTAAACATTTGCATATTTTTTATTTAGAAATATATAATTAAAAAGATATTAAAATATTGGAGTAATGTATGGAAAAGTTAGAAAAAAATGAAAAAAAGGGTGAGCAAAACTCACAAGTAGAAAACGAATTAAATATTAGGGAAAATTCAGATAAAAAGCAAAAGGTTGAGAAAGACAATAATGATGTTCCTTGCAAAAAAGTAAAAGCAGAGGAAAGAGATACTACTGGGGATACTATAATTTTTAAATCAATAACAAGAAAAGAAATTGAAGCAGAGAAAAAGAGAAAGGCCAATCTTGCTGAAAATGTTAAGCTAAGCGAAAATACTGAAAATGCTAAAGAGGTTGAAGGTGTCAAAAATACTGAAACAAAAAAAGATACGGAAAATGCAAATAGAAGAGAAATTGTTGAAGTTGAAAAGGAAAAATTAGATATTATCAACGAGGAGAGAACTGAACCTGTAGTACCACAAAATGCTTTTATATATAAAGATATTAGCCTAGAGGAAGATAAGGCAAATTCAGAAAAAAAGGAAAAATCTGAAACAGGAAAAAATCAAATTATGGTTTTGGAAAAAAACAATAAGGTTGTTAATAAAGCAAAAACAGAAGAAAATGCTGATAACCGTAAGACCGAGGTGGATACTAAGGGTAGTAAAACAAAATCAAAAAAAAGTTTAATAGGATTATTGTTGTTATTGGTTTTAATATTAGTAATCCTGATTGTTTCTACTATTTTTGGGGTATTAAATATTAATTCTAATAAAATTGTAAAAGGTATAAGTGTGCAAGGTGTGGAGCTTTCGAACTTAACTAGGGAAGAAGCTAATCAAAAATTAAATAATACTATAAATAACAATGAAACAAACTTTATTACTGCAAAACATGGAGAATATATTACAGAGATACATTTAGAGGATATTCAAGGAAGATTTAATACAGAAGTAGCAGTTAATAAAGCATTTGACATAGGAAGAAACGAAAATATATTTGCAAACAATTTCAAAACAATAGAGGCTATCATTAAAGGAAATAATATTCAGGCAGAATTTTCATATAATGAGGAGCTTTTAAATAAGAAAATTGATGAGATATGTGTTCAAATTCCAGATTTGGCAACAGAGTCTTCATATGTTGTTAAGGAGGATAAAGTCATTATAAAAAATAGCAAAGATGGTGTTGTTATAAAAAATGATGAATTTGTTAATAGATTAACAAAAGCTTTTATTACAGGAGAAAAATCGTTTGAATTACCTATAGAGAGAGTGGAAAAACAAGAAATTGATATAGATAAGATACATAATGAAATATATAAAGAACCAATTAATGCATCATATACTACAAATCCGTTCCAAATATATAAAGAAGAATATGGATTAGATTTTGCTATGAGTATAGACGAGGCAAAGAAAATGGTATCTGAAGATAAAGAGGAATTCGAGATAGGATTGAAAAAGGTTAAGCCTCAAATTACAGTTGCAGATTTAGGAGATGAGATATTTCCAGATACACTTTCAGATTTTACTACCACATACGGAACAGGGGATACTGGAAGAAATACTAATATAGCCATAGCCGCTAGAAGTATAAATGATGCAATAGTAATGCCTGGTGAGGAATTCTCTTATAACGATTTAATTGGGGAATGTTCAACAAGAACTGGATATAAAGAGTCTACAATATATCTAAATGGAGAGCTATCAACAGGAATTGGCGGTGGAATATGTCAAGTTTCAACTACTTTATATAACGCGGTATTAAGGGCTAATTTGGAAATTGTGCAAAGAAGAAATCACTCTTTAGGAGTAACGTATGTTCCCGCAGGTCACGATGCAATGGTAAATATAGGAACTTCGGATTTTAAATTTAAAAACAATAGATCATATCCTGTAAAAGTAGTTGCTTTTGTTGGACCAGGAACTATCACTTGCCAGATAAAAGGAATAAAACAAGAACCTGAGTATGAAGTAAAATTAGAGTCTAGAACAATAGAAAAAACTGATCAAAGATATAGAGTAGAAACATATAAAGTGTTGTATTTAAATGGAAATGTTGTTTCAAGAACATGGCTTTCAACAGATACATATAAATATCATTAAAATAAAACGATGAATTAATATTGGATTAATTCATCGTTTTGCTATATATACAAGTAAGGTAACATTATTTCTATCAGTTGAATAATAATTATTAAGTATTAAAAAAACTGATAAAATAATAAGGAGGATTAATCTAATGGAAGAAGGTTATACATATAATGATTTAATTAATAACATAAATAGGTTAAAAACCACATATCCATTTTTAGAGTTGGGAAGCATAGGATATACAGTTCTAGGCAGAAAAATACCGTACATAAGAATTGGAAATGGTCAGAAAGAGGTATTCTACAGTGGTGCTTTTCATGCGAATGAATGGATAACAGCACCTGTATTGATGCAGTTTATAGAGGATTATGCTGGACAATATGCTCTAAATGGGTATCTAAATCAATTTAGTGCTAGGGAAATATTTAATGCGGTTAGTTTATATGTTGTTCCAATGGTAAATCCAGATGGAGTAGACTTGGTAACAGGAGGGCTAAATACTGTAGGAAATCCATATAAAAATGCTCAGATAATTGCAAAAAATTTTCCTAACATACCATTTCCTAACGGATGGAAGGCAAATATTGATGGTGTGGATTTAAATTTACAATTTCCAGCAGGTTGGCAACAAGCTAGGCAAATAAAATATGCACAAGGATTTGATAGACCAGCCCCAAGAGATTTTGTTGGAGATGGACCACTAGTAGCACGTGAAGCGTTGGCAGTATATAATTTTACCCTGCAACATAATTTTAGATTAGTTATAACGTATCACACGCAGGGAAAGGAAATATACTGGAAATTCCAAAATTATAATCCAATAATGTCTGAATTTATAGGACAGCAATTTAGCAGAGTTAGTGGGTATAGATTAGCAGAAGTACCTTACAATTCAAGCTTTGCAGGTTTTAAAGATTGGTTTATACAAGATTACAATAGACCTGGATATACAATAGAAGCTGGAATTGGACAGAATCCTTTACCGATGCAACAGTTTGGAGATATTTATACAGACAATTTTGGTATCTTAGTTTTGGGATTGGTATTATAAGTGTTATTTGATAAAGCCGAGCCAGCAAGTCTGCGAAATTAAGTTAGTTGTACGAAGCGAAGCAAACTACAAATAAAGTTACAGTTCAGGTGCCCATAATGTTGATGAAATATATTAATACGAAGTGGAGTGCGCAGTTTGGCGCTCCCACCTAACGTCTTTTTCACATATCATAGCGCCAGCAAACGAACGGAGTATTAATATATTTCATCAACATTATGGGCACCTGAATTGTAACCAAATAAAGTATAGTGAAAAATTTGTGAATTCTATTGTTATATTTAGTAATTTTTGTTATTATACTTCTATAAAAAAGAAACACTTTATTATTGTTTCGGCAGAAAGGATGATAACATGGAATATTTAGAAAAGTATAATTATTGGGCTACATCTAATACATTTGATGAAGCTACACATCAGGAGTTGGAAAAAATTCATGATGATGAAAATGAAATAAAAGAAAGATTTTATAAAGACTTAGAATTTGGAACAGCAGGACTAAGAGGAATAATTGGTGCAGGGACAAATAGAATGAATAAATATACAGTAACAAAAGCAACGCAGGGACTAGCAAATTATATAATTAAAACAGGAAAACAGGATAAGGGCGTTGCAATAGCATTTGACTCGAGACATTTTTCGCCAGAATTTAGTAAATGGGCAGCTTTATGCTTAAATGCAAATGGAATAAAAACATATCGTTTTGATACATTAAGACCAACACCTGTACTATCGTTTGCAGTTAGGGAATTAGGGTGTGTAGCAGGAATTGTAGTAACTGCAAGTCATAATCCACCAGAGTATAATGGATATAAGGTATACTGGGAAGATGGCGCACAAATAGTTCCTCCGATTGATGGAGAGATAATTAGTGAAGTAAATGCTATTACAGACTATTCCGTAATAAAAATGATGGATTTAGAAACTGCAATTAGTAGTGGATTATACAATGTAATTGGAGAAGATATAGATAGCAAATACATCAAATCTCTAAAAAAACTAGTATTAAATTCAGAAGCTATAAAAAACAATGCAAAGGATTTAAAAATTGTATATACACCATTACATGGAACAGGAAATATACCAGTTCAAACTGTTTTAAGAGAATTAGGGTTTGAAAATGTATATGTAGTTCCAGAACAAGAAAAACCCGATGGTGATTTTCCAACTGTAAGTTATCCAAACCCAGAAGACCCTAAGGCTTTTGCACTAGCATTGGAATTAGCTAAAAAAGTGGATGCAGATGTAATTTTGGCTAATGACCCTGATGCAGATAGATTAGGTGTATTTGTAAAAAATAACGAAACTGGCCAATATGAAATGTTTACCGGAAATATGTCAGCACTCTTTATTGCAGAATATGAATTATCTCAGAAAAAGGAAAAAGGATTGTTACCTGAAAATGGAGCAATTGTAACTACTGTTGTTTCATCAGATTTAACAAAAGCAATGGCCAAAGAATACAACATGAAGATATTTGAAGTTTTAACAGGTTTCAAATGGATTGGTGAGAAAATAAAACAATTTGAAAGTCAGGGTTCATATGAATATGTTTTTGGATTCGAAGAAAGCTACGGATGTCTAGTTGGAACTCATGCTCGTGATAAAGATGGAATTGTGGCAGTAATGAAAACATGTGAAGCCGCAGCATTTTATAAATCCAAAGGAATAAGTGCGTGGGAGCAGATGGATAATATTTATAAAAAATATGGATATTATAAAGAAGGTCAAACAGCTCTTACTTTTAAAGGAATTGAAGGGGCAGAAAAAATAAAATCAATGATGGAGAACTTGCGTAATAATCCACCAATGAAATTGGGAGGATTAAAGGTTTTAGAATTTAGAGATTACTTAACAAATGAAGTTAAGGATTTTAGAAACAATACAACGCACGAGACAGGGCTACCTAAGTCTAATGTTTTATATTTTGATTTAGAGAATTCAAGTTGGTGTTGCGTTAGACCTTCTGGTACAGAGCCTAAGATTAAGTTCTATTATGGTGTTTGTACTAACAGTAATGAGGAGTCAATTACAAGATTGGAAGAATTGAAAGAGCATTGGGGAAGCTATGCAAAAGAATAATGGTAACAACTTTCTTGCAATTTGAATAAAAAAACTTGTTTTGGGAAAAATGTAGTGATATAATTTGCGTATAAAAAGGCGAAATTTCGAGCCATTCAGAAATTATCTTATAAAAATAATGTGAAGAATGTTTCAGGTTTCGCTAAAGAAAAGCAAAGGAAGGAGATTAACATGGCAGACGGAAATAAACTTAAGGAAAAATTATTTAACCAAAAGAAAAATGGTTGGGAAGGTTTAACTGAAAAACAGAAAAATGAAATTTTTAATTATTGCAATGGATACATGGGATATTTAAATAAAGGAAAAACAGAGAGAGAAATAGTAAAAACATCCAAGGAAATGGCAGAAAAAGCTGGATTTAAAGATATAAATACTATGGAGACGTTAAAGCCAGGAGATAAAATATATTATATAAATAGAGAAAAAAATATATACCTAGCAGTAATAGGAAAAGAACCAATTGAAAATGGATTACACATAATAGGAGCACATGCAGATTCACCAAGGCTTGATTTAAAGCCAAATCCATTATACGAAGATGGAGAATTTGCATATTTAAAAACACATTATTATGGTGGAATAAAAAAATATCAATGGACTACAATACCACTTGCTATACATGGAGTAATAGTAAAATCTAATGGAGAAAAGGTTGAAATCTGCATAGGTGAAGACGAAATGGATCCAATTTTCACAATAACAGATTTATTACCACATTTAGCTCAAGAACAAATGGAAAGAAAATTAAAAGAGGGAGTAAAGGGTGAAGATTTAAATCTATTAATAGGAAGTATTCCCTATGATGATAAAGATGTTTCAGAAAAAGTAAAACTAAATATTTTAAATATATTAAATCAGAAATACGGAATAACAGAAGTGGATTTTCTAAGTTCAGAATTAGAATTAGTACCAGCGTTTAAGGCTCGTACACTTGGATTTGACAACAGCATGGTGGCTGCATATGGACAAGATGATAAAATATGTGTTTATACATCTTTAACAGCAATTCTAGAGATAAAGAATCCTAAAAATACTGCAGTATGCATGATAGTAGACAAAGAGGAAATAGGAAGTATGGGAAATACAGGAATGGAATCTCATGTATTTGATACATTTGTTTCAGAAATATTAAACAAAATGAATGTAAATAAACCAAATTTATTGGATAAGGTTTTTGTAAATTCAAAAATGTTATCTGCAGACGTAGATGCAGGATTTGACCCTATATATGCTTCTGCTTCTGAAAAAAATAATTCAGCATTTTTAGGAAGAGGAGTAGGAGTTAATAAGTATACAGGTGCGAGAGGAAAGTCTGGAGCATCTGATGCTAATGCAGAATTTGTTGCGTGGATACGTGATTTATTGGAAACAAACGATATAAGGTACCAAATATCGGAATTAGGTAGAGTCGATTTAGGCGGAGGTGGTACTATAGCATACATTTTGGCAAATAAGGGAATGGATGTTATAGATTGTGGTGTACCAGTACTTTCAATGCATGCTCCTTATGAAGTAACAAGTAAGTTCGATGTTTATTCGGCTTATAAGATGTATAAGGCGTTTTATAATAAATAGATACTTGTTATATTATCTTCGCTTATACTACGGAAACGAGGAAAAAAATAGATTTTGTGAAAAAAATAAGGATGTTGGTAAGTATTTCAAAAAATATATATTGAAAATGTAATATATATTTAATAAAAGTTGAAAAAATGAATATCCCTAAAACAAAAAGCGTAAAGCTAAGTTTTAGGGGTATTTTTTTTTATTGTAGGTATGTGTTAGTATGGGGTATAGATATTAATAAAGGATTGTTGTAAGTATTAGTGTAGTTATGTAAGTATATATTTTAAAATGAGAAAGAAGATACTAAGCCTATATATGTTAAGCATTTTTTTATATAATAGGATAACATATGAAGCTTCTAAAGTAGCTACGCAACTTGAAGTGAAAATACTTTTGTTTTCAAAGGAAAGTAATTATTTGGTAGTTGGCTACTTAAGTGTTCCAATGAAAAGAGGAGGTAAATTTTATGAAGAAAAACCTTGAAACCTGTACAGCAACTGAAATTTATAACACTATATCAAATAACATAATAAAAAAATTAATAAGCATAGAGCTCAAAGGGAACTATGTGCATTTTATATGCATGTAGATTTTGTTTGAGCTCTTTTGCAATTCTAGACTAAAGGTTTTATAAAATCAGATATGAAAAAGGATAAATATTATAATTAAAATGATAAAAAATAAGAAAGGAGGAAAGCTACTGTAAAAAAAGGGAAAAAAATATGTACTAAAAGTATAATAAATGGTCATCAAAAGAATAAATGCCTAGTTATAAAAACAGTTTGTAGAATGTTGTTGTACTTAACAATAATGTGTATAGCGATTGTCATACTAAACTCAAATGGAATATACTCATATTTTACTGATAAAAAAGCAATAAATGATTCTTTTAAAGTTGAAGCTCACACAATAACTTACAATTACTATGTTGTAAGTTGCTCTGGAAGTATTGTTCAAATGGAGAGAACTGAAACTCAAAGAGGATATACGGGAACGACTATAGTACTTGGGGCAGATGAAGCACATATTATTTCCAATTACAATAATACCTATAATAAAATGGATTTCAAAATAGCAGGTACAAAATATGAGAAAAATACTGAATACATAATGCCTGCAACTGATGTTACAATAGAAGAGTATTATTATTTAACGAAGTATTCAGTTACTTTTGATACAAATTCACTAGTAGATCCAATTCCTGCAAGGGAAATATCAGAGGGGGATACCTATGGCGAGTTGCCAGAATTAAGTAAAACAGGATATACTTTCTATGGTTGGTATAAAGAAAGCACATTTGAAAATCAAGTAACATCATCGACAGTGTTCACAGAATTAACAGATATTACACTATATGCAAAATATATCCCAAACACCTACCAAATAGTATACGACGCAAACAATGGCACAGGTGAAATGGCAACTACACCAGCAACATATGACCAACAAGCACAACTAACAGCAAACACATTCACACGAGCAGGTTACACCTTTGCAGGCTGGAACACAGCAAGAGATGGCTCAGGAACCAGCTATGCTGATGAAGCATCAGTAACAAATTTAACGTCACAAGCAAACGGCACGACAACCTTATATGCCCAATGGACACCAAACACATATATAATAAGTTTCAATGCAAACACAGGAACGGGCACAATGCAAAATCAACCTGCAACTTATGATGTTCAAACAACATTAACAACAAATACTTTCACAAAAACAGGTTACACATTTGCAGGATGGTCAACAACTCAAAATGGTTCAGTTGAATACAATGATGGAGAATCAGTATCAAACCTAGTATCAACTAACAACGGAAATATAGAGCTATTTGCAGTATGGACACCAAATACAAATACAGAATATACGGTAGCACATTTCTTAATGAATACAAGAGGAACATATTCACTATCAGATGTTGTAATTGAAACAAGAACAGGAACGTCTGATGACGAGATTGAGTTAAATAGATTAATAAAAACATCACCAACATATAACGTACCAAATGGAATTTATTATAGTAAGATGATGTTAGGTCAAAAGAACGGAAATAATGGAGAAAGTGCATCAAGTGTAGAAGTAACGGGAGATATTCAAACAGCAAAGACAACTATTTCTCCAGATGGAAACTTAATTATAGGAATTTATTATGCACGTACTTATGGATATTTAACAACGGTAGCAGGAGCAAATGTAACAAGCGTAACAACACAAAGTAGTGAACAATACTATTACGGACAAACAGTTCCACAATTGACAGCAACAATGGCATATGAGGCTGGATATATAAAGACCTTTGATAAATGGGAAAGTAACAATAGTACAGCATTAGCGGACATACCAGATAACCCAATAGTAAACTTTACATGGCCAGCAATGATAGAAGGAACAGGTATAACTTTAACAGCAACAAAGGAAGTAAGTACAGATACACCATATACAGTAAACTACTATTTAGAAAATGCAAATGACAGCAACTACACATTATACACAACAAAGCAATTACATGGAACAACAAATGATGTAATTACACAGCAAGATGTTGAAACATCAATAGCAAATACAACATTATATAGCACCGATTTAAGCACAGATCAATTAAATCCAACAGTAATTACAGCAGACGGTTCAACAGTGGTAAACGTATACTATAATAGAAACACATTCACATTAACAGCAAATGGAAATGCAAATATAGCAGAGATGGAAGTATCCACAATAAGCACTCCAAATGTGGATAACACACAGCCGATTTCAATAATAGAAACATATAAATGGGGAGCAACAATAGACTTAAAAGCAACCATGCCAACAGAAACAGGATACACATATTCATTCTTGGGTTGGGATACAGTATCTACGGCAAATCTTGGTACAAATTATAACCAATCAGTACGTTCAACTACAATAACAATGCCAGCAGAGAATTTTACTATAACAGCAACAGCAAATAAAACACCAAACGCATACACTGTAGTCTTTAATTCAAATGGTGGAACGGGAACGATGGCAAAACAAGACTTTACATATGACATAGCTCAAAACTTAACAGCAAATAGCTTTACAAAGACAGGTTACACCTTTAAGGGTTGGGCAACGGTTGTTGTAGGAATTAATCCAATAGTTACATTTACTGATGAGCAACTAGTAAGTAACTTAACAACAACACCAAATGGAACAGTAAACTTATATGCAATATGGGTGGATGAAACAGCACCAGTATTATCGTTAACGACAGATACAACAACAAAGAGTATACAGGTAACCGTAGCACCAACCGAAACTGGCTCTGGAATGGCAGGAACATATAAATACTATATTGGAACAATGCAAACAGTGGAGGTAGAAGGAATTCCAACGGAGCAGGTAGTATATGGGTCACCAGTAGAAAAAGAGGGAATGTCACATACATTTACAAACTTGAATTCAAACACAGAATATTATATAAAAGTAGAAGCTTTAGATAATGCTGGAAACTTAGGAACAACAACCCAAGCAATATCAACAGACCAATTAACAGGAGAAGTAACGTTTGCAAATGGTTACTGGAGTAATGGAAAATATGTTGTAACGGCAAATACAACAGCAAGAGATGAGAGTAATAATTTATATAGTATGCAATATCAAGTAATAACAGCGGAATCAGCTATAGGAGGAACAACCTTTAATGAAAATGCTAACTGGGAAGCGCAAATAATTACGTCTGGAACCAGACTTGGTTTAGGAACAGTGGAACAAAATGGAGCAACAAATTTAGATAATTTAGTACTAAAAGAAGGAGATACAGTATATGCAAGAGTATATGATGGCATAAATGGTGGACCATATTACTCATATACAATAACAAATCCAGCGGTTAAAACATATACAGAAGAAACTATGGCAGCAGTGCCTTATGGCTCAAGTACATACAACATTCTAGCTTACGAAACATCAGCAACAGGATTTGAAGTAGATATAGAAAAACAAATATCAGGCGTAGAAACATACAACTACTACGCAAAATCAAATGATGAAGACACATACAAATTAATAAGTACAAGCACAAACTGGAACGACCTAGCAGATGTAAGCAACACTTGGTTACAAATGATAGGAAAAGATACATTAGAAACAAATCAAACATATAAAGTAAAAGTATTAACAAGATCTTCAAACGGAGCAGTAACACAATGTTTAAATACTGCAACAATGATAACTCAACCAAAGGCAGAGGTAAATACAACATACGCACAAAACAGGACATACATAGATAGTGAAAACTACACAGCAGTAATACCAGCAGGTTTCAAAGTTTCAAGCCAAGATGGAACAGGGGCAAACGAAACGGATGAAACAACAATATCATCAGGCATGGTATTAATAGATAGTAGTGGAAATGAATTTGTTTGGGTGCCAGTAAATAAAGCTATAACATATAGCACGAGTAGTGCAATAGTTCCTACAACTGCATCAAATGGAAATACATACTATAAGCCAATGGCAATAAAACAAACTAGTAATACAAATAATTATGAAAGTATAGTTTATACATATTCAGTTGCAAATGGAGCAACAAAGTCGTACAGAAATACTGAAGCTACAACAGGTGTACAAAAATCAGATTATAGGGAACCAAGTTTAGTAACAGGCACTGAAGAATATACCTGGGCAGCAAAATCTGGAACTATCTATGATGCAGCAAGTCAATATTTCCATGATATATTAGGTTTCGCAACTTATGCAGTATTTGGTCAACGAATGAATGAGGAATATACGAATATGGTGAAGAGTGTAGACGAGTATGGAGGATTTTATATAGGAAGATTTGAAACAACACTTACTAATAATGATTCTGGAGTACAGGGGGTTGTAGGAAGTAAACTTGGAGAAGCTTCAATGAACTCATTAGGTAAAAACAATTTATATCCAGAAAGAGCAGGTAGATGGTATGGACAATATTATTATCAAGATAGTAAACCAAACTCAATAAATCCATATCATACATCAACAACAGTAATAAGTAGTATGATTTTGGGGAGTCAATATGATGCAATGCTTAACAGGATAATTCAGGGAGAAGATAGTAGTAGGATAGGCAAAATTACAGGAAATCATAGCGGGTTTGTAGCAAAAACAGGCTCTTGGGGTATAGATGTAATGAATAATATCTTCGAACTTGTATGAAAGAACACAAGAGGCTAATGGAACTAACTATCGTGTTCATAGAGGAGGGTTCTACAGTACAACCGATAACAATGTAGCCAGCACACGTAATGTAGGTCACCCTGCATATCAGCATGATTCTTATGGCTCACGTTTAGTGATTATGCTTCGTAGCACGGAATAAAAGAATAACTGTGTAATTCAGAAAAATATATATTGAATTACACAGTTATTTTTATTACGGAAACAATGGAAAAAATAGAATTTATTATTAAAATTATACATTGGCTTGAAGTGTGTTTTTATAAAATACAAAGAAAATGTAATAAAAATTTAATAAAAGACGGAAATATGAATATCCCTAGACTCAAAGAATCTATAATGAGTTTAGGGGTATTTTTTTAAAAGAATATATATGTTAATATTATAAAAAAATATCCTTTTCGGCTAAATGCACGAATAAGGATATACAAAATTTTTACATAACACCATTGGTTAGGAAGTTATATAATACTATTATGGTGAGCCAGGAGGGATTCGAACCCCCGACCCTCGGCTTAGAAGGCCGATGCTCTATCCAACTGAGCTACTGACCCATGACAAGGATTATGATAACATATTTGGAACTTAATGTCAAGAGAAAAATAAAAATTTCAAGTAATTAGGTTCTAGTTTGGTTACAGGTCAGCCTTGAAACATTTGGGGACGGTCTTGATTTGTTTCCCCAATTTTTTCGTAGAGGGCTACTTAAGAGCTAAAAAAAATATTAAAATATAATACAAAGAGGAGAGGAATTATATGAAAAAAGTGAAAAGAATATTTAGCGTAATTGCAATAATTATTATAATGTATTCAATGATATTTGAACATTTTTTAGCGTATGCGAATGAACCCATATTTGTGGATGAAGATAAAACTATACTAAATTCAAGTGCATTTTATAATATGGGATTGGAAACAGCAACAATACCAAATACTGTTAAAGTGATTGGTGCTTGTGCCTATGCAAATAATAAACTTAAATCTATAAATATACCTAATTCAGTAGAAGTAATAAAGGAATATGCATTCCAATCAAATGAAATTAAAAATTTAGAAATACCTAGCTCTGTAAAAGAAATAGAAAAAGGGGCTTTCGGTCATAATAAATTGGAATCAGTTAAAATACCTAATTCAATAGAGGTATTAGAACCAATAACTTTTGCTAATAATAATCTTAAAGAAATTGAAATACCAAGTAGCGTAAAGCTTATATCAATACAGTGTTTTGATAGAAATGAAGATTTATCTAAGGTAATAATTCATAATAAAGATATAAAACTTGCAAAAAATGCAATATATATTCCTGAAAAAAATAAAGAAACTTTTGTTATATATGGATATCCTGGTTCAGCAGTTGAGGAATATGCTAAAAATAGTAAGGTAAAATTTAAAGATATTAATGAATTAGAAGACGATGAAAATAATGATACGGAAAATGAGCAAGAAGGTGGAAGTACTGATAATGAAAAAAAGGAAGGCAATAAAGAAGATAACGAGATAGTTGATGAAAATAATAATAAACAGGATAATGATAATAAACAAAATGAAGTTGATAAAACTCAGTATGTAAGTAAAAATGATTTTATATGGGGAGAAGATAATTATAATTTTACGAATTCTTGGGACTACTTTAACTCATATTACATAGGTGATTTGGTTAATAATATAGATGATTTATACTATGAGTATTTTGCAGATAACTGGAGAGATTCGTATTGGTCTGGTTCATGTAAAGGAATATCAGATACGGCTGTATTATTCAAATATGGTTACTTTACAAAAGAAAAGTGGCAAGTTGGTTCTTCTGCTGAGACAGTAAATCAATTAGTAAATGTATCACAAAACAATAGATTATTGTGGTTAATAAATTTTTATCAAGTATTTCAAGGACCTATTAGAAATAGATTTGAGAAAACAGACGTAAAAGGACTACCCGAAGTAGAAGGATTTGTAAATGGTTTACTACAATACTATCAAAGAGGAAAAGAAGAAAAGCTTTTGATATGCGAATATAGTGGAAATGATGAATACGGAAATCGCATAGGCCATTCAGTGGTAATTACAGGTACTCCAGAAGTTTTAAGTGAAAAATTTAAAACTGAGAGTAACCATGTATTTGATGAATATTATTACAGAATTCCAGTTTACGATTCAAATATTCAAGAAAAAATATATTTTTATGTTAAAAAAGATTTTTCTAATATAGTATATGGAACGGAAGATAGAATTGTATCTTTTAAAGAAATATTTGGTGGAGCAACTGAAAATATGACTATTAATTTAATAGCAGGATACAGCGTTAATGCAAGCAAAGTTCTTAATATTGAAAAAATAGCTGATAATGGTGAAATAGCAAATTTAAATGATAGCTGGATATATAATGGAGAAGGTTTTTCAGGCAGTGCCTATGTTCAAAACCAGGCCAATGCAAATATAAAAGTTACAAATTCTGATGGAAAATATGCAATTATAAAAGATATAAAAAAAGTGGAAGGAGATTTGGAGTGTACAGTTTCTCCAATTTTGAAAGATAATAAAGAGGGTAACAGTGTAGTTACTAATAGTTTTATAACCCTAAATGATGGCGAAGGGTATAGCATAGAAACTGAAGGTGAAAATGAGGGATTAAATTCGCAGGTAATACTAAAAAAATCATATATGACAGTAGAAACAGAAGGAAAAGCAAAGGCTAATTTTGAAGATGGTAAAGCTATAGAGTTAACTAATGTTGATGGAAAAGAATATAGTGTTAAATTAACAGTTAATAAGGAGGATACAACATTACCATATAACACTTTGGTTTTATCTGGTACAGATACAAAAGACCTAAAGCTAGAGTTAACTGAACAGGGAGCAATAGTTACAGGTGATAATTTAAAGAATTTAAAAGCAGTAGCTAAAGACTCAAAAAATGCAGAAAAACAGGAATTAGACATTGGAACAGATGGAAAATCTGTATTAATAAAATCAGATAATAATAAAGAGCTACTAGCATATACAGATAAAGATGGAAATGGTACATTTGAAACTATATTAAGTGGAAACAGTGGGAAAGAAAGTAATGTTAAAAACGCACAAACAGGTGATAATATAGAACAAGTAATGATATGCGTATTTGGTGCATATATGATGTTGATATTTATGGAATTTGTTGTGTGTGTGAGAATAAGGAATTAGTTGAAGATGTATTAAGGAGAAAAATATTGTTATAGGGAAGAATGTTGAAAAGATAATTGTCTCCGTAGGAAGAAAAGGATACAAGATGGTTATAGTAAAAAAATGACATATAAATTTAATAAAACGCATAGTGCGTAAATCCGAAGGAGTAAGGGCTTTTTAGTAAAAATAGGTATATTGAAATTAGTTTATATATATGGATATAATTTAGGTAGTAAATTTAGGAAAGGAGAGAGTAAGAGAAGATGTTAAAAAGAAGAAAAATAGCAATAACGGCAGTATTGCTTATGATTTTATATTGTATGCTATTTTCTGGGTTGACTTCGTATGCAGATGAAGCAACAAATGACCCCATAATCACTGAGGCAGGAGAGTTAACTATTGTGGCAACTAGGAGTGATTTTAAGATACCAAGTGTTGTAAATGGTATTACGGTAAAGAAAATTGTTAAGGTATATGCATTGACAGGCATAACAGTGACTTCGGTTGAGATTCCTGATACTGTACAAGAAATAGGAAATGGTGCATTTCAGGATACCAAAAACAGCATTACTGATGGTTATATAAGTTTAGAGACTATTAAAATACCAAGCACAGTTAGAATAATAGGTGATTATGCATTTTCTGATAATAAGATTGCAGAGTTAACAATACCGGCTTCTGTAAAAAAAATAGGACAGGCAGCTTTTTCTAAAAATTCTATAGAGACGCTTAAATTTTTAGGAACAGTTGATGAAATGGGTGATTCTGTTTTTGCATCAAATATGATAAAAAATGTAGAATTACCAAATAAATTAAAAGTAGTTCCATCTACACTATTTGCTGATAATAAATTAGAAAGCGTAATAATTCCAGATGGAGTTGAAGAAATTGGATATTGTGCGTTTGCTTCAAATAAAAACAATCTTACAGATGTAAAAGTTCCAAGTTCTGTTAAGAAAATTGAAAATTATGCATTTGGTGGAGTAAATAAAATAAAATCTACAACTATACTAAATGCAAAAGCAGAGATAGGTGAAAAATGTTTTTATACAGGTATTACTAACAATAATGCTTCAAGTAATATTCCAAATATAGAAAAACTATATGGCTACAAGTGGTCAACAACCGAAGAATA
>CAMPBM010000029.1 GCA_946637865.1 uncultured Lachnospiraceae bacterium
AATTAAATGTTTTGCATTTACTTATGAAATTTTGCATTTAACTTTTTATTTTATAAAATTGTACCACTACTTGTTTCAAGGCTGACCAGTAACCACTACTTTTCAAACTCATAACTACTGCACATAGACTCATCAGCCTTCTTAGTATAACAATCCTCTATAGGAGTAACAACTATCTGCTTTAATATACACTCATCATTATTAGTATTATTAAACTTACAGCTTCCAACTGTACAATTTATCTTTTGACTTTTTTCCATAAAAATCATCCTTTCACTATAATATATTAGTATTTGAAATACATTCCTATATATTATTGACATACGAAATTTTTTTATGTATCAAATTCATATTTTTCTCTCGAAATTTTTTAAAAAATCTGCCATGTTTCTTTTTAGCATACACACTATTTGAACATATATATTTATCAAATTCTCCTCTACAAATAGAATAAATTGTAAAATCCTCCCTTTCATGTGTTTGCCCATTTATTCTTCTATTTCTCAATACTGCTTCCTTTGTCATACCTACTTCTTCTAATAGATTGCTTGTATCTTTATTATAACCATAATACGAACACTCTATTAATTCTATCCCTTTCTTAAAAAACAAAAAATTAAAAACTTGAATTAATGCATCACTCATAAAACCACTTTCTAAATATCGGTGTAACATTGCCCAAGTAATATTGCACATTTTATTCTTCTTTGAATAATTGGTAACACGTATGAATCCTACTAACTTCTTCCCATGTGTATCTTCCACAGCCCAAATAGACTCGTCTGTGTGAAATTCATTAATAGCCGATTTTATTATTAGTTTGGTTTCTTCTATATTTTCGCAATTTATTTTTTCATTTCCAATAGTCCTAGAATTGAATTTTGAATTGTTGCTATCATACACAAAATCCAAATAAGTTTGTTCGGCATCTTTTAATTGAAACTTTCTAACAACTACATTGTTAGTTTTAAATTTTTTTGTCATAATACCTCTCCCTCATATTTTTCATTTTTTGTATAATAAATAGTACTATGCAGTTTTTCACTTATACGTACCATTTATTAAGTAAACAACTTATCTCCCAGCGAGCCTTAAGTTGACAGCTTTGCCTAGTAGTCGTCTTAACGATATTAGATATAATTATAGATAGTTATTATGACAATTAAGTGACTAAAAAAATTAAATTTTAGTCACTTAATTTAAAATATATCCTATTCCTCTAACAGTTTGTATTAAACTACCCTCCTTGCAATCTGAATTTGCAATTTTTCTCCTTAATCTTTTAATATACACAGATAGCGAATTGTCGTTGACAAAATTCCCATCAACATCCCATATTTTTTCTAATAGTTCATCTCTAGTTATTATTTTGTTTATATTATTCAAAAACATCAATAATATTTTATATTCTAGATTAGTTAAAAATATTTCTTTGCACTCATTGTATACTTTAGCTTTATCTATATCAACTCGTATATTTTTATATTTAATAATATTACTATTACCTTCTTTTACCATATACCTTCTTAGCACACATCTTATCCTAGAAAGTACTTCACTATTTCCAAATGGTTTTGCTATATAGTCATCTGCTCCCATATCTAGTCCATACACTATATTTGTTTCCTCTGCAACAGCTGATATAAATATTATAGGCTTATCTAATTTGCTTCTTATGTACCTGCATAATTCAAACCCTGTACCATCTGGTAGTTGTACATCCAATAAAAACATATCAAATTTATAATTCTCTATATACGAAATTGCTTGTTTTTTGCTAGATGCCACACTTACCATAAAACCATTCATCTTTAAAAAATACTTAAAACTCTCTGTGATATTAGCATTATCTTCTACTACTAAAATATTAATTTTTCCTTTTTTATAGTCCCACATAATACTTTTATTACCTCTTTTCACTTTACATAATCTAATTGATATTATACCACAATGCTATCTAATTTCAAGTTAAAATACGCATAAAATATAGCATTTCATACATATTTGCAATAAAACGAAATTGTTATATTCATCTCAAAATTTATGTATACAGTAATAGCTCATTAGTCCACAGTAATAATTCATTAGCCTGATGCTTGCAACACTTTTACAATTCGCACTATCTCAGGTATACACCTCTCAACATTCATTGGATACATTAATATTGTTCTAACCTTTCCTTCCCCATCTATGATAAATACACTTCTCACAGTTTCAGTTTTACATATATCTGTTGCTATCATGCCATATTTTCTTGATATTTCTCCACATCTATCCGCTATCATCGGAAACTCTACTTTAATACCAGTCATACAATATATATTGTACAACCATGCCCAGATTGACGAATTAGAGTCTATACTTAATCCGAAGTAATGATGTATTTAATTGTTTAAAAAATTTATTTGCCTTAGCAAGAGCTATTATCTCTGCTGTACACATTTCCCTAAATGCTCCGTGGAAATGACAATAATACTAACCATTTACCTTTGTAATCTGATAATTTCATTAATCCCGTTGTTGTTTCAGCTTCAAAGTCTGGAGCATATTGACCTAGTTTTATATTACCATTCATCATTATCTCGTAATCCATATATAAAACCTCCAATCATATTTTTCATATAATATGATTGAAGGTTCTTTTTTGTTACCTATCGTGGCACATTCTATTTTTGGAATGTCCGTGCAATAGAAATTACGTCATTTTTCGTTATTGCACTCCTTCATCCCTTACATCATTCCACCTAATTTCCTACTCCAACTTTCCAATTTATTTATAATTGGATTGAAGAAACTATCTAACAAGGCCTCAACCTTACTATCTGTTTCGGTAAGAATCTGAATAATGCGTGGAGTTAACTCTACCTCTTCATTATTGATTCGAACCTTATACTTTACCTTTTTAAAACCGGTTCTACGTATCTTTACGGCTTTCATGAGTTGCTCTTCTGAGTCAAAGTGCTCACCACATTCTTCGGCGATTTTAGAAGCTTCGTCCAAGGTATATCTCTCCATGGGATCACAGAGTTCATGCATGACCCAAAAAATATATGCTATTATTAAGATGGGTATTATTTTGAGAAATGCTATAAGCATTATTACTGTTGCTATTGCAACAAAAACCAATGCTATAACCATGCATATCATTTTTTTTGTGTTTTTTCCTTTCATTTTTAACCTCCTGCCAATTGGCATAACTAGATTTGGGTTTACAACGTATGTATATAATAAACACCTAGCGGTGGGAAAACGGGTTATTAATTTTAACCTCCTTATATTATTTTGGTCTTGACCAAGTACAGTACTATTGTACCAAATTTCTGCTAGAAAGTCAAGTTATGTAAATTCAAAATCAGGATAAATACATAAAAAAATCTTCATGTATTTATCCTGATTCAAAATTTTATCCTACTTATTATCATACTGCAAGAACAAATCACTAATATAATTATTCCTATACATATCAATCATTGTGAAATATCTTTCATGACCCCTCCAGCCACTATTAGTAGACCCCGAGCCAACTGTTACTAATACAACATTTGGATATGTCTCTCGTATTTTTCTGTATGAATCTGCCGAAATATTATCACTTATTAACCACAATCTTTCCAATAACGGAAAATTCAAAAGTGGATCTATATTAGAGAATCGATAATTAAAACAAATATTTAAATCCACTATTTCATTACAAGAAGATAATGGAGATACATCAGTTATATCATTCATAAACAGTTCTAAATAATGCAAGTGCTTCAATTTTGCAATTGGAGAAATGTCTTTAATTCTATTATCTGCTAGAATAAGAACTCTTAAATTCGGTAAATAATCGCCAATCACCGAAATATCCTCTATAGCTTGATGTCCAATGTCTAGTGCTTGTAATTCTGTACAATATTTTAATACCTGAATATCATCAGAAGTCATCCTTCTATAATCGAATTGAGTAACTAGTACAGAAAAGGCAACAGCGTCTGTTCTTAATGACCATTTTCCTAAAAATACAACCCAGTCTATTTTTATATTTGGGAATAGCTCTCTCAAATTTCCTAATTCTTCGTTTGATAGATTTGTATAACTCATATCTAGCTTTTTTAAATTTGGAAGCAAATTTAACGACTTTTTAAATTCCTCTAAGTCAGCTACTTTTTTGTTACTTAAATCAAGCTCCTCTACATTATAATCTATATTCTCATCTATAACTTTCACCGTCCACTTAAATGTAGTTTTTGGAAAAAGCTCCTGTAAAGCAATCTTCTCATCATTTGATAATTCTTGATTATATAAACTTACTTCGGCTACATCGGTTAAAAGATTTAACTCATCAACCAAATTTTCATCAACTTTCGTATCAGAGAAATCTACCACCCTATCTGTTTCAAGTATTTTTTTACCATATATGTTATAATAAATTTTTCCTTTGAAATCAATATTAGGAAATGTTCTCTTAAACATCTGCACTTCCTCGTATGATAGTGCTTCATCAGTATCACTTTGTAGCTTTGTACCTATTCTATTAGATTCTGAACTATCTAAATTCTGCACTACATCTACTATAAAAGGCATAAAACTTCTTAGAGCGAAATAAACTCCGATTAAAATTATAATAATTGATATCACTCTACCTAAACTTACAGATATTCTTCTCTTTTTCATTTCTTCCCTCTTCATTTGTATATATTTTTTAAAATTATGTCGAAAAATAAAAGCTACTTCCATTTTATAATAACTATTTTTAAATGTCTAGTCTTTATTTTAAATTTTTTTCTGTTCTGAAACATTTGGGTGAAACATTTGGGGACGGTCTTGTTTTGTTTCAGATAGTTAACCATAATACAACCTCTAGTATTAATATTGCCACGTTTTTGGGAAATCTCTGAAAATTTTTCGGAGAATAAAACATTAAAAATAAAAATTTTTGAAAATGTTAACGAAGAATTCATACAGTTTCTTAGCAGTACACTACTTGAGGGTGCACATAGTCCCCTCAGTGGAGAGGCGCAAGTGTGTACGCTTAGAAACTGTTGAATACGAAGATTACATTTTCAAAAATTTTTATTTTTAATATTTTATTCTCTCGGTAGCAATATCTCAAAAATTTCCAAAAACGTGGCAATATTAATACTAGAGGTGGTATTATGGTTAACTATCTGAAACAAAACAAGACCGTCCCCAAATGTTTCATTATATGCATATATTTCAAAAAAAAATAAATACTAATAAGAAAGATATACAAAAGGAGTAAATGATTATGCATGCATTAGTTCGATTATACAGTATTCTACCCAATGAAATCAAACGATTTTTATATGATTTTTTTGGAAACCACTATATAGATAGTATAGATGAAGAAACCACACAATGGCAAAAAGAATATTCAAATCCGATTGAAATTGTAGACATCCTAGGAATATATATAGAAAATATTGAAAACTATACTCTAGCTATGTGGATTAGCATTGATACAGGAGTTTTCATAAAAGTTACAGAAGACAATGCAGATGAGCTTATACGTTACCTATATGAAAGATTTCCTTATTAAAAATGTGCCATTTCTTTCCTTAAATTAAGGTAGAAATGACACATTTTATATTTAATTACCACTATTTGTTTGATTATCGTCTCTTGATTCTATGTTAACTTCCTTCTTTTCCATATCTTTTACAGGTATTTCTGAAACTTGTTGCTCCTCTTTAATTACAATATCCCTTGCAGGAATCCCCATAAGGTGTTGTTTTTCCTTAGCTACCATCTCTCGTGCAGGCACCTCAGCAAGATGCTGTTTTTCTTTAGCTACCATATCCGTTATAGGAAACTTAATACCATTTTCTTCAATAACATTTTTACCTGTTTCTGAACTCTTATCTATATCTTTCTCAACATCAGTATGTTCCGTCTCACCTGTACTTACATCAACGTCTTTATATAAGGTTGAATTGCTATCTGAAGTGTAGTTATTATCTAATTCTGGACTGCTATCTGAAGCGTTGTCATTATCTAAGTTTTGATTGCTATCTGAAGCTTTGTCATTATCTAAATTGTGACTACTATCTGAAGGTTCTTCTTTCTTATCTTCCTGCAACGTTCCACACTTTGGACAAAACTTACATGTTATACTTATTTCAGAAGCACATGCCTTACATATTCGAATTCCTTTCAATGAAAGCAACTCTTTTTGCATATCTTCTATTTCTTTACAATACGCATCTATTTTTGAGCAGCTTTCTTCTAATTGACTTTCAATATCAAACTTTTCTTCTCTAATGTGATTCTCATAAACCTTTTTACCTATTTCAGTATAAATTTTTTCAATTTTGCCTTTATCATCATTTATTAGACTCTTAAGTTTCATTTCTTTTGTCAATTTAGTGGTTTTCTCAGCTGTATTTTTATATGTTTCCGTAGCTTTTTTGCTTAAATCATCAAAAAATCCCATATCATCCCTCCATTTTATTATTATAATTAATTTTATGAAACCTATTCAAAAATGTATATTTTTCTGAAAATAAGTTGATAGTATTAGCAATTCTCCGCACACTCTGTTTTTTTCTTTCTAGTCATTAAAATTTTTACCGCTTCTTCTGGTTTTAACTTATTATACAAAACATCATATACTGCATTTACAATTGGCATATCAACATCATATTTACGTGCAAGTTCATATGCCACGTCTATATTATCTATACTCTCTATAGTCATTCCAACTTCTTTTCTAGTTTCTTCAACAGATTTTCCCATACCTATTAATCTACCAGCTCTTCTATTTCTGCTATGTTCACTTAAGCAGGTTACTAACAAATCTCCAAGTCCGCTTAATCCGTAGAAAGTATCCTTATTTCCGCCCATTGCAACACCTAATCTAGTTAATTCGCCTAACCCTCTTGTAAGCAATGCCGCAAATGAATTGTCACCTAGACCCATTTCTGTGGTTATTCCTGCACAAAAGGCTAATATATTTTTAAGTGCTCCTCCAGCTTCTACGCCTTTTACATCTTTAGATGTGTATACTCTCATATTTTCACACATAAAGGTATCTTGCATACATTTAAGTAAGTCATCATCCTCAGATGCTGCGACTAGTAACGTTGGAATACCTATTGAAACTTCTTCTGCGTGACTTGGTCCAGATAATACACCTATTTTAGCGTTTGGAATTTCTTGTTTTACAACATCGTCTAATGTTAATAAAGTCTCCTTTTCGAAACCTTTTGAACAGATAATTATTGGTTGGTTTGTAACGAACTTCTTATACCCATTTATTGTATTTCTTGTAAATTTGGAAGGTGTTACATGCAAAATGAATTCTGTATCTTTTATTGCCTCTTCATAATCCAATGTACATTGTATTCCCTCTGGAATAGTTGCATTAGGTAAGAACTTACATTTTTTCTCATTATTAATCAAATCTGCTTCTTCTTTTGAAAAAGACCATATTTTTACCATATTACCTAGCTTTGCTAAATGAATTCCTAGTGCTACTCCCCAACTTCCACTACCTATTATTGCTATTTTCTTCATATAAAAATCCATCCTTTCTTCTTTGGAGGCTCATATAGTTATAAAATTACACTATTTCAAACCACTACTATTAGAATATTATTTTGTTACTGTTTAACAGTTTCGTCTTTTGAGTTGCCCAAACCAAAGAATTATTTAGCGTTCTGAAATATATTAATACGCAGTGGAGTGCGCAGTTTTGGCGCTCCCACCTTATGTCTTTTTCTCAAATCTAATCGCCAGTAAACGAACGGAGTATTAATATATTTCAGAACGCTAAATAATTCTTTGGTTTGGGCGGATTATTTTATAAAAAGTATTAAACAGTAACATTATTTTTCAATATTTTTTTTAATATTTTTTTTTTTAATATTTTTTTCAATCATTATTATTAAAATACCATTTTTACTTAAAACTTAATCTATTCTCTTCACCTCTATAAATTCTTTTAAGATTAGACCTATGATTAAATATTACAAGTCCTGCCATTGCAAATCCAAAAAAAACATATGTATAGTCTGAAGCTATATAATTATCATTTATAAAAATAGTCAATACTGGAAATAGTATTGCTGCCATTATAGAGCCTAATGATACCATTCTTGTAATTGCCATTACTAATAAAGCAAATACTAAACATATTCCACCAATTACAGGTTGTATTAGTAATAGTACTCCTAGAGATGTTGCAACGCCTTTACCACCTTTGAAGCCAAAGAATATTGGGAAAGTATGTCCAACAACTACAAAAAATCCTGCTACCTGCACTAATACTGCCGTACTAACATTACTAGCTATATTTCCTATTACATATTTAGCCAATAATATAGCTACAATTCCTTTTAAAACATCCAATATTAGAGTAATAACAGCTGCACCTTTTCCTACACTTCTTAACATATTAGTAGTTCCTGCATTTCCACTACCTTTTTCCCTAACATCGAAACCTGCCATTTTTTTACTAATTATTACTGAAAAATTTACACTTCCTATCAAATACGCAATAACGCCCATTACAATATATGCCATATTACTTACCTCCTTCTTAAGTTTTTTAATCTTTCTTTTCTCTTACAATCATTCTGATTGGTGTCCCTGTTAATATAAATTCTTTTCTTAATTGATTGATTAAATACCTTTCATATGAAAAATGGAATAACTCCTTATTGTTAACAAAAACTACAAATGTAGGTGGTTTTGTGCTTGCTTGTGTCATATAAAAAATTTTCAATCTTTTTCCCTTATCAGTAGGTGGTTGAACTATAGATATAGCTTCATTTAGTACTTGATTTAATACAGAGGTTGGAACTCTCATTGCATTCTGGTCTGCCACAGTATTTATTAGTTCATACAATTTATTTACTCTCTGTCCAGTTTTGGCTGAAATAAAAATAATTGGTGCATATGACAAGTATGATAATTTATTGTATATTTCCTTTTTATACTTTTCTACCGTATTGTTATCTTTTTCATACTCATCCCACTTATTAACAGCAATTATAATACCTTTACCAGCTTCGTGTGCCTCACCTGCTATTTTTGCATCTTGTTCTGTAACTCCCTCATTTGCATCTATCATCAAAATGCACACATCTGCTCTTTCAACTGCTAGCAATGTTCTCATAACGCTGTATCTTTCTAGGTTCTCTGTAACTTTGCTTTTTCTTCTAATTCCTGCTGTATCGATAAATACATATTTTCCAAATTGATTTTCAAACTCAGAATCTATTGCATCACGAGTTGTTCCTGCAATGTTACTTACTATAACTCTGTTTTCTCCAAGTATTTTATTAACCAAAGATGACTTTCCTACATTTGGTTTCCCAATTATTGCTACTTTTATTATTGTACCTTCGTCTTCATCTTCATCACTTTTTGGTAATTCATCATAAATTGCATCTAATACATCACCTATTCCAATGGAGTTTACAGCTGATATTGGATATGGGTCTCCTAATCCTAGGTTATAAAACTCATATATATCATCTGAAGTTTTTCCGTATTTATCGCATTTATTACATACTAAAATAATTGGCTTTTTTGATTTTCTAAGCATAAGTGCAATTTCTTTATCCGCTTCTGTGACGCCCTGTCTAAAATCGGTTACAAATAATATTACATCTGCTATACTAATTGCAATATCTGCTTGCGAGCGCATTTGCGATGTTATAATATCATCTGACTCTGGTTCTATTCCACCTGTGTCTATTAAAGTGAAATCCACTCCTCTCCAGTTTGTATCAGCATATATTCTATCTCTTGTTACACCTGGCGTATCTTCTACTATTGAAATTCTTTTTCCTACTACGTAGTTAAAAAATGTAGATTTTCCTACATTTGGTCTACCTACTATTGCTACTGTTCTTTTTCCCATTTTTTCACCTCTTTTACGGGCTCTATTGTATAACATTTTTGCTGAATAGTCAAACATTTTTTTAGTGCTCTTTACATGTTTACCAGTCAGCCTTTCGACTTTTTGTTACTGTTTAACAGTTTCGTCCATTGAGTAGCCCAAACCATTGAATTAAGTAGTGTTCTGAAATATATTAATACGAAGTGGAGTGCGCAGTTTGGCGCTCCCACCTTATGTCTTTCTCTCAAATCTAATCGCCAGCAAACGAACGGAGTATTAATATATTTCAGAACACTACTTAATTCAATGGTTTGGGCGGATTATTTTGTAAAAATTGTTAAACCGTAACGACTTTTTTCTTTATTTTTCGATTTTAATTGACATAATTTAAAAAATGTGGTATAATTTACGTATCTCAGTTTGAGAAATTATTTAAGGAGGTCCGAATAAAAATGCTCTTACAAACACCTATGACAAAGACACAAACCAGGGCATTAGCCCGGGATATCCGCAAAATGATCGAGCCCGATAAGGCTCGGACTACCCGCATTCTTTCAGAATGCGAACTCAGAAGAACGCTCATAAATAAGGATAAATTACACATTTCGGGAATTTACGATGTAGTGCAAATATTGCAATCTGCATATAAACAAGTAACAGTTAATAGACTGCTTACTAAGGTTCAGAAAAGTATCGTTTGGGACACAAGTCTGTGTAGACGTCCCATGAATGAACTTAAAGAATCATTTTTCAACTCTGAGAGCAATATTATCATCACTACGGACATGTATGACGAACTGCTCAAGTTGGCAAACTCATCAAAAAATGATGAGGATGTTCAAACGGCAAGAGAGTTAGCTCTTTTAATTTTAGAAGACACAGACTCGAATCATTGTGTAATTGTTGACTTACCAAAGGAATCGTATGTAGATAATCAACTACTTCACTATTGCATAATAAATCAATGTGAATTAGCAACATGTGACTATCTTCTCGGTCTCCGTGCTAGAGCAAGAGGAATTAACGTTAAAGTTTTTCATGGTATCACTGAAGTAAACAAGTATTTTCCTAATCGTATGGGAAAAAATGTCTTACTCAGCAAAGATTTGCTGGAAAATCAGATTCCACTGTCAGAAATATTAAGTATGGCAACATCTCTTGGTGCTAACAAATTCATATTAACAAATGAATTTATAGAAACGCTGGAGAAAGAGCCAGCTCGCACCAAATATCGTGATATGATACGTTTTTTCGTATACGATGAAGATAGGAACTATACTATCTACCCCGATATAGAAGAGTCTGATATTAAGGATATTGCATTGAAATATGATGCGATAATACTTTCTTCTTCGCTTAAAGCATGTATTGAATACAAGGTAAAGTTCATACCGTATAGACTTGTTTCAACTTGCCTTGAACCAACAACACAAAAACCGAAAAAGAGATCTTCTGACAATGATGGTGTAACTGGTGTAGCAATACCCCACTACGCAAACCAAACCAACAGTATAAGTATGAAGAAATTACCTATAAATGAAAAAATATGGGTGTTAGACGGTTCTAAGCAGCAGATGAAACCTTCGGACAAGAAGGCATTTGAGGTTAAGCCCGGATTCACCGTGATTCATGGGGTAAACAAATTAGGTTATTATAAGCTTGATGTTTATTCAATAGTTGCTAATTCTTCTGGCAAAAACATTGGGAAATTAATTTTCACCACTGAATTTCAGAAAGATACTGTTGATAATGTTGATATGCTTTATCGTCATTATGCCAAATTACTGACAATTATGACGTAATTGACTTTAATAGCATAGCAACAAAAAGAGAAGGACGTTTCGTTATGAAATGTCTTTCTCTTTTTGTGTGTAGCGGAGTACATAAAAAATAACACAATTTTCATTGTGTTATTTTTTATTATTCAGCCTCATTTACTGAAACTACTTGTTCTCCATTATAATATCCGCAACTTGGACATACCCTATGTTGCATCATTGTTTCGTGGCAATGTGGACACTCAACTAAATTTTGAGATTTTAATTGCCATGTTGATCTTTTCAAATGTGTTCTTGCTTTTGACCATCTTCTTTTTGGTTGTGCCATTTTTACTCCCTCCTTATGTCTCTAGAATTGTATATCTATTTTAATTAATTTATACCGTATTCAATGTCACTTTAAAATTATACTAGGATTTGCTTGATTTGTCAATAGGTGGATAAAATTTTTTAAGCACTAACCGCCACATTGTATTTATCATAAATTTCCCCTACCTTTTCTATACTTTCAATAAGTTCATTATACTCTATATCTCTAGCATAAAAGTAACTTTTCTGATACACCCTCCAACGATTTTTCATGTCTTCATCGGTCTTTAGCAATTCTAAACTACTTCTCCAACTATGTATTAAATCTAGCGACTCCCTATGTTCTGAAGTCAAATTAATTGCTACAGTCAAAAGTCTTTTATTAATTTTTTCATCTTGTGTATTAATTAGCATATATACATCATAAAAATCTCTAATTCGTGTTCCTGTAATACCTCTCTTTATCACCGTTTCAAACTTTTCTGCTAATATAGTTTCTATATTATATGACCAAATTGGAATATTTCTATTCTCTAGCAATAAATTATAATCATACTCAATTTCCTTATATGTAATAGCATCACCTGTCGTAATATCTATTTTAAAAATGACTGGCATTGAATTCTTAAATTTAGCTTCAAATGTAGCTCTATACCCATTATAATCATCATCTTCCCTTATCAATTCAATTTTATTCATTTTAAAAGATATATCATCCTCTAATTGAATATCGCAAATCTCGTTTAGTATTCTTGTAGCATTTTCTTTTGTTAATTCAAAGCCCTTTACTGTTGTATCCATATCCATAGTCGATCTACTAGACATCCCTAATATAGCTGATATCAACATTCCGCCTTTTAAAATAAAGTTATCTTTATATTTAGAAACAGAAATCCTTTCTAGCAGTCTTTCTAACATATATGTCTGTAGTACGGCTTGCGGTGCTACTTTTTTTGCCTTTGATATATTATTGATTCTTGCTTTTAAACTCATTGTATTTCCTTGCATATTAATTCCTCCGTTTCTTGGTATGTTATCATTTTTATATTATTGTGATATTTATATTTGATTTAGTATTGTTTTACTGTTTTTTACGAACTGATTAAGTAGCCCCATTACGAATATTTCTATGCAACTATTTCGTAGCAAAGCTACAAGCGTGCTTCAATTAGGTATTACTTTCCTATTATATAAAAAAAGAATATAAAAAGCTGAAATATACTTCAATTTTTTATATCCTTGATATTATTCAAACAATATGGCAATTTATGCTACTTAATTTCATAACCTGCTTTTTTTAGTATTTCAGTCATCTTTTCTTTAGTTAAATCTTCATTATTTATTTTAGTTGAAGCCTCACCAATAGTGTTAATAAATTCCACTGTATCCATTGTTATGATAACTTTCTTACCACTTTGTTTCACATCTGCCTTTTCATACATCTTTTTAAAAGATTTTACCGCATCCTTTGCCTCATCATTAGAATCCGCTTCAACAGTTAATTTCATTTTATCAGCTTTATTATCTTTAAAAGTAATCTCAATACTACTTTTTATTCCATCCTTATCCATCTTTCCAACTAATTTGTCTCCACCACAACCAGTTAAAGATAACAAAATTATAAACATAAACATTGCAAACAAACTACTCTTAGCAGTTTTTTTCATCCGCCGTTCACCACCCTTCCCCAATATTATATACTCTATTTTTGCAAAAAGTCTATACTTTTTCATACTTTAAAAAAATGTTATATTTTTGTAACCATTTTGTAACATATTTGTAATATTTATTGTACTACACTTCTCTATAATTATATCTAACTAAAAAACTTTAAACAGATTTCCTTATCACAATATCTGCCTTAAACTTTCTAAGTAGATTTTTATATTACAATATCCTTCTATTTATGTCTTTATATCATATATATCTAACTTAAGACTTCTGGGTGCTTTTTTACATTACTATATCTAGCTTAAAACCTCTAAGTACATTTTTAAAATCTTTAGTATTTTAAATTTTTTAGCATATTCATATAACAAGTTTAAATTTTTATCACTACGCTTCATGTATTCCTTCAAAGCAGTATTAAAAATTTGAGAATCAATTTTCTTTCTATCTCTAATTATATCACAGATAGTTCTCTCCATATTATATATTCTAATACTTGTCCCATCTTCCAATTCTTTTACAGTGGCTCCTATATCAAGCTTTTCCTTATTAATATAATGTGGAACCAGCATATAATTTGAAACACGTATGTTACTAGCAAAGGTCATATCTAATTCAAATGGTGTTCTATCTGTTAAATTATAAAAATATAATGCTGTATTATGCGAAAAAATACCTGCTTTATACTGTTGCCCTACAAGATAAAACTCGTTTATATCCTTGTCTGGTCTAGTATATACCCCTCTCGACACTTTTACTAAATATCCATTGTCTACAAGAGACTTCAGATATTGTCTATGAATTCTATTTTCATTTAATAGCTTAGTTGTTATAATCCCATTATTCTTTTCAACCAATTCCTTAATTATATCTACTTTCATCATAATAGCCACCTCCCTCATTTGACAACTATATACGCATGATATTCAATATGTATATGATTGTATAATGACTTTCTAATACATATTATACACAAAATGTATACATTTGTCAAATTTCTTTCTCCTTTAAATCTTCTCCGTCCCTAATTTCAAAATCTTCTCTCTCCCAAATTTAATTTTTTGTGTCATTATATATTTTTTTGAATATACTAATTTATAATAATAAAATACTCGGGTATGCAAAACTTTTTATATAATTAAAGGGTGATATCTGTATGGTTTTACATTATACTAATACTCAATAAATTATATAAAAAATGTATTATACCCAATATATGTTTCTAATGGAGGTAAGTTTATGTGCGGAATCGCAGGTTTTGTAAATTTGACGAAAGATATTTCAAACAGTAAGAATACTATAACATCTATGACAGAGACATTAAAAAAACGTGGTCCAGATGAAGATGGATATTATTATGAGAAAAATGTAGTTTTAGGTCACAAACGCCTAATTGTAATTGATCCTGAAGGTGGAAAACAACCTATGACTATTAAATATAATAATTCAACATATACAGTTGTATATAATGGTCAAATATATAATACTCCTGAATTGAGAGAAGAATTATCTAAAAGTGGTTACACTTTTGAAACACATTCTGACACAGAAGTACTATTAAAAAGCTACATTCATTTTGGTTATGATGTTGTAAAAAAACTAAACGGAATATTTGGCTTTGCAATATGGAACAGTAGTAAACAAGAACTATTCATAGCACGAGACCATTTTGGTGTTAAACCGTTTTACTACACTTTAAAAGATAATACTTTTATCTTTGCTTCCGAAATAAAAGCAATTTTAGCATTTCCAGGTATAAAGGCTAGGCTCGATAAGCAAGGTATATCTGAATTATTTGGACTAGGGCCTGCACATACGCCTGGTGTAGTAGCCTTTAAAGATATTTTTGAACTAAAGCCTGCTAACTTTGGAGTTTATAATTCAAGTGGACTTCATATTGAAAAATACTGGGCTATGATTAGCAAACCCCATGAAGATAGTTTAAAAACTACCTGTGAAAAAACAAGATTTTTGCTTGAAGATTCAATAAATAGGCAGCTAATTTCTGATGTTCCCCTATGTACATTTTTATCTGGTGGATTAGATTCAAGTATTATAACCTTATATGCTTCTAATTATTATAAGAATAAGAATCTCGCACCTTTATCAACCTACTCAGTAGATTATAAAGATAACGATAAAAATTTTGTTAAGACAGATTTTCAACCTAATTCAGATAACTATTATATTGATATAATGAAAAATAAACTACACACCAATCATAAGGTAGTAATGCTTGACACACCTGAACTTGCTACAGCCTTAGAAGATTCAATGATTGCAAGAGATCTTCCTGGAATGGCTGATGTTGACTCCTCTCTACTTTTATTTTGCAAAAATGTAAAAAGTGAGGCAACTGTATCACTAACTGGTGAATGTTCTGATGAAATTTTTGGTGGATATCCTTGGTTTTTTAGAGAAGATGCATTAAATAGTGGAACTTTTCCCTGGTCTATTGCAATAACCGAAAGACAAAAGCTACTAAATCCGTCAATTAGCAAACAAATTAACTTAAAAGAATATATCGATTTTAGGTATTATGAAAGTCTTAAGGAAGTAATTATCTTAGATGAAGATTCAATGGAAACTGCACAGAAAAGAAAAATATCTCATTTAACCATGAATTGGTTTATGCAAACATTACTCGACCGTTCAGATAGAATGGCTATGTATAATGGATTTGAACTTCGAGTACCATTTTGCGACTTTCGTTTAGCTGAATATGTGTGGAATATTCCATGGGAAATGAAAGCTTTGAAGGGGCGCGAGAAAGGCTTGTTACGTTATATTATGAAAGACCTACTCCCTGAAGAAATTATTGAACGCAAGAAAAGTCCATATCCTAAAACCTGGAACCCTACCTATTTGACAGTGGTTAAACAAATGCTAACCAAAATAATGGCAGATAAAAATGCTCCTATTAATAATTTACTTAATAGAGAATATATCCTAGAAATACTTGCTACGGATGGCAGGGCCTTTACTAGACCTTGGTTTGGGCAACTAATGACTGGTCCTCAACTTATGGCTTACTTGTGCCAGGTTAATATGTGGCTTGAGAGATATCAGCCAGTAATTGAGATTTAAGATTTTGAAATTTGGGGACGTTGAAATTTGGATGGAGAAGATTTTGAAATCTTCTCCATCCCCAATTTCAAAAATCTTCTCCGTCCCAATTTCAAAATCTTCTCCATCCCAATTTCAACGTCCCCAAATTTACTTACCCTGCAATAGCTCCTGCTGCTCCAAATAATCCCATTGAAGCAAGACCCATTATTATACCAGCTAAGATAACTCCAGACATTACAGCTATAGTACTCTTTTTAAAGTCCATATCTAGGAAGCTTGCTGCAAGTGTTCCAGTCCACGCTCCCGTTCCTGGAATAGGAATTCCTACAAATAAGAATAAGGCAAAATACAGTCCACGTCCAGCTTTTTCTTGTAGTTTTTTTCCACCGTTTTCTCCTTTTTCAATGCAAAAAGTAAAAAATTTGCCTATATATTTCTTATCTTTTCCCCACATTAATACTTTTCTTGCAAAGAAAAATATTACAGGAACAGGTAACATATTTCCAATAACACATAAAATATATAAAGGAACTTTTGGCAAAGCACCGCCAAACAATGGGCTCAAACCAAAGGGTACTGCCCCTCTTAATTCTACTAATGGCACCATTGAGATTAAAAATGTTAATATGTATTTTTTCAACATGTATAATTCACTCCTTAATAATCAAACTGATATTTATTTTACTATAATTTTATAAAAAAGTCTATAAAAAATGTTAATATATTTTTGGCGATTACATAATTCTTGTTACTGGTCAGCCATTATAGTTGAGTAGTCCAATATAAGAATTATGTAATCGCAAAAAAACATATTAACAATGGAGCCCTAAACGCGCAGTTTGGCAAGGTTTGTCAAAAAGTGCAAAAGGAATAAACTGTATTGAAACCTTACACGACATCATATATTCCTTTTGCTTTTTGATAAAGCCGAGCCAGCAAGTTTGCGGAATGTTAATATGTTTTTTTGCGATTACATAATTCTTATATTGGACGGCTTATTGCAAAAGCACCAAGGCTGACCTGTAACTAATTCTTGTTACTGGTCAGCCTTGAAACAAATCAAGACCGTCCCCGAATGTTTCAAGGCTGACCAGTAAAGTTTCGTCTTTTGAGTAGCCCAAACCATAGAATTAAGTAGCGTGCTGAAATATA
>CAMPBM010000030.1 GCA_946637865.1 uncultured Lachnospiraceae bacterium
GAATCCTACGTTAACATTTTCAAAAATTTTTATTTTTAATATTTTCTTCTCCGAGTAAGTTGGAAATATTTCCCTTAATATTGCAATATTGATGTTTGAATGCATTATGCTTAGTTAAATGTAAGACTGTCCCCAAATGTTTCAAAAATGAAACAAATCAAGACTGTCCCCAAATGTTTCAAAAATGAAACAAATCAAGACTGTCCCAAAATGTTTCAAAAATGAAACAAATCAAGACCGTCCCCAAATGTTTCATTAATTCTTGACAACTAATAAAAATATGCTATTATTTGTAGTAGAGATATTGAATATCAATAAAAGAAAGGTGGGAGAATCTTATGGTAGAAGCAGATAGAATGATGATAAATAATATAAACAATTGGAATGAAATAGTAGAAATTCTTACAGATAAAAATTTGACCATAGCAACTATGGAGAGCTGTACAGGAGGTGGGGTAGCAAATGAAATTACAAATATTTCAGGGGCATCAGCCGTATTACAGGAGAGTTATATTACATACTGTAATGAGGCAAAGATTAGGCAGGGGGTTCCTGATGTGTTAATAGAGCAGTATACAGTATATAGTCCAGAGGTGGCTATTGCTATGGCAAAGGCGGTGAAAGAAAAATCAGATGCTGAAATAGGTATTGGGGTTACAGGGCAACTAGGGAGGATTGATCCTGCTAATTCTATAGATAAGCTTAATGTGGCTTGGTATTCTATAATTGATGTAGATAATAATGTTATAGTTGAGCAGGTGGAGGTTCCTGATATGGAAAGAAAGGAACAAAAAGATTATATTATTACTGAGATTGCGGATAGTCTACTTGAAATACTAAGAAAGGAATGAAGTTTGAGATGAAAATTGTATCATGGAATGTAGCAGGATTTAGAGCATGTTTGAAGAAAGGTTTTGATGATTTTTTTAGGAAAATTGATGCAGATGTTTTTTGCATTCAAGAGTCAAAGGTTTTGGAGGATCAGTTTGACTATAATCCAGAAGGATATAGTCAATACTTGAATCCAGCAGAAAAGAAAGGATACTCAGGAACGCTGGTGTATACTAGAGTTATGCCTTTAAGTGTTACGTATGGATTAGGGATTGACGAACATGACCACGAGGGAAGGGTGATAACCTTAGAATTTGAAAAGTATTATGTTGTAAATGTATATGTTCCAAATGTAAAAAGAGATTTATCACGTTTGGAATATAGAATGAAATGGGAGGATGATTTCAGAGCATATTTAAAAGAGCTAGAAAAATCAAAGCCTGTAATAGTTTGTGGTGATTTAAATGTAGCACATGAAGAAATTGACATAAAAAATGCTAAGGCTAATATAGGCAACGCAGGTTTTACATATGAGGAAAGAGGTAAATTTACGGAGTTGCTAGCAAGTGGGTTTATCGATACTTTTAGATATTTTAATCCAGATAAAGAACAGTATTCGTGGTGGAGTTATATGGGTCAGGCTAGAGCTAAAAATGTTGGTTGGAGAATTGATTATTTTGTGGTGTCTGAAAGTTTAATTAATTGTGTTTCTGATGCAGTAATTTATGATGATGTTTTGGGAAGCGATCATTGTCCAATTGGTTTGAGTGTGTAAAATTATTTGCTTTTTACTTTGCAGAATTTGTTTGAGTGTGTAAAACCATTTATTTTTGCCTTACAGAGGGTGAAGATAAGAAAGGAAAATGTTTTAATGAAAAAAATATTAAAATTTGTAGTAATAATTACTATTGGAACAGTTATAGCAATTGGAACATTTGCATTTTCTAGTGGATATATTTATTATAAAAACACTATAAAAAATGCTAGTTTATCTGATAAAGTTACACAAATAAGGAATGCAGATTATTTTGTACCAATGAAGGAAATTCCACAGAACTATAAAAACGCCGTTATAGCTGTTGAAGACCATAGATTCGAGGAGCATGGAGCTGTAGATATAATTGCAATTGGAAGGGCTTTAACTTCTAATGTAAAGAATCAAGAGTTTGTTGAAGGTGGTAGTACCATAACTCAGCAAGTGGTTAAGAATATGTATTTTATGGAAGATACGAAGAATAAGAATTCTTTAGATAGAAAGATTGCTGAAATTTTGATTGGAATAAATTTGGAAAAAGACTATTCTAAGGATGAAATCTTTGAGTTGTATGCTAATAATATTTACTTTGGTGATGGATATTATTGTATAAAGGATGCGTCTAGGGGGTACTTTAATAAAAAGCCTTCGGAGATGGATTTGTATGAGTGTACATTGTTAGCAGGGGTGCCAAATGCACCTAGTGTTTATTCTCCTACGGTTAATCCAGAATTATGCAGACAGCGCCAAGCAAAGGTTATTAGGTCCATGGTAAAGTATGGATATTTGACGCAAGAAGAAGCTGATAAGATAGATTTGTAATCGGGGACGGAGATTTTTTAAAATCTCCGTCCCCAATTTCATAAATAATTCAAAATTGGAAATAATATTATGGAATTAAAAAAGTATTACTTTTAATACATGTTAAGAAGGTGTTTTTGTGAGAAATAATGCAAAGGAAAATACTGAAAGCAGAAGTGAGAAAAATAATAAAGTTGATATAAGAAAAATGTATGGTAAAGAATGTATATTGGCAGTAGACAAATTTGCCCAGCAAATGAACATTGATATAAATAAAGGTTTGGAATCTGATAAGGTGGAAGAGAACAAGGCAAAATATGGTAAGAATGAACTTAACAATGCTAAACCTAAAAGATGGTATCAATATTTCTTTTCAAGTTTAATAACCCCGTTTAATCTAATTTTGATAGGTATAATTTTGGTATTGGCATATACAGATATATATTTAACTACTCCACCGAGCTATGCTAATATAGTAGTTATTGCCTCTCTAATTATGTTAAGTACATTATTAGATTTCGTTATAGTATATAAATCAAACAAAGATGCTGCAAACTTGAAAAAACTGATAGCCACAACAGCAACTGTAATTCGTAATGGGGAGAAAAGTAAAATTCAAATATCAGAGCTAACCGTAGGTGATGTTGTCATACTATCAGCAGGTGATTTAATCCCTGGCGATTTGCGATTAGTTGAATCAAATAATTTACATGTAAGCCAATCTTCATTAACGGGTGAATCGGAGGCAATTGAAAAATTTAATCAAACTCAGTTACAATCCATAGATGAAATAGAGAGTATCACGGATTTAGATAATATTTGTTTTATGGGAACAAATGTAACAAGTGGTTCAGGAAAAGGTGTAATTTTTAAAACAGCAAACGATACGTATTTTGGAAAAATATCAAAAGCCATAAACGCAGGAAAACCAAAAACTACATTTCAAAAGGGAACAGAAAATTTAAGTAGGTTATTAATAAAATTTATGCTTGTAATGATACCATTAACCTTTTTATTAAATGCGAATAAGCATAATGTATTAATAGCATTTACATTTTCGGTAGCGATTGCAATAGGGATAACTCCACTGTTATTGCCAGTTATACTTTCTTCAAGCTTAGGCAAAGGCGCAATAAGAATGTCTAAAAAGAAGACTATTGTTAAACGTTTGGATAGTATTCAAAGTTTTGGCGCAATGAATATCTTATGCACCGATAAAACAGGAACATTAACGGAGGATAATATCGTTTTAGAAAAATATCTTGACGTGTATGGGAATGAAAACATTAAAGTATTAAATTATGTGTATTTGAATGCATGTTTCCAAACAGGGTTAAAGGGTAGCATAGATGAAGCAATATTAAAAAGAGCTGAAAAGGAAGATATTTTAGGTATAAAAGATGAATATACTAAAATAAATGAAATACCGTTTGATTTTGTGAGAAGATGTTTGTCAGTAATTATTTCAAACCAAAATGAACTACAAATTATTACTAAAGGTGCTGTCGAAGAAATTCTTAATATGTGTGTAACAGCAGATGACAATGGAAAGATTATTCCAATTACAAAAGAATTAAAGAATAACATTAAAGATATTTCTAAAGAATTAAACAAAGAGGGAATGAGAGTTATAGGTGTATGTAGCAAAATTTTAGATACGACAACCGTCGAGTTTTCCGTAAAAGATGAATCAAACATGACTTTCTTAGGTTTTATAGGCTTTTTAGATCCACCAAAGCAATCTGCAAAAGAATCTATAAAAAGGTTAAATGAAGCAGGTATTAGAGTCATAGTGCTTACAGGGGATAATGAATATGTAACTAAAACTATATGTGAAAAGGTAAATATAAACACAAGTAGGATTGTATTAGGAAGCAGTCTAGATAAAATGGAGGATTATGCTGTTCAAAGGCTCTTAATAGATACCAATGTATTTGCAAAATTATCGCCCATACAAAAAGCAAGAATCATTAGGCTTCTTAGAGAAAGTGGTAATATAGTTGGATATATGGGAGATGGAATAAATGATAGTCCATCTCTTACCAATGCCGAGGTTGGGATTTCTGTCGATACAGCAGTGGACATAGCAAAAGAAACTGCTGACATCATTTTATTAGAAAAGGATTTAAATGTTTTAACCGATGGCGTTGTTGAAGGGAGAAAGACTTTTGGAAATTTGATGAAGTATATCAAAATGGCTGTAAGTTTCAATTTTGGAGAGGTACTTTCTGTAGTTATTGCAAGCGTATTTCTGCCATTTTTTCCAATTACTCCAATTCAGTTATTAGTGCAGAGTTTACTATATGATTGCCGGTCAGTTATCTATTCCACTAGATAATGTTGATAAAGAATATGTGGCTCAGCCTAAGAGATGGAATATTGATAGTATAAAAAGGTTTATGTTATATATGGGACCTACAAGTTCTATATTTGATTTATTAGTGTTTTCTATATTATGGTTTGGGTATAAGCTGAGAGTGCAGGATTCGGACTTGTTTCAAACCATTTGGTTTTCGTATGGTGTTGTTTCTAATTTGGTCGGTTTACACATAATTAGAACAGCAAAGATTCCTATTGTTCAGAGTAATAGTTCAAAGTATGTATATGCAAGCTCTGTGCTTCTTAGTGTAATAGCTATTGTGATTCCATACACATTTATAGGTGCTTTCTTGGGATTGGTTGCCATACCGTTTAAGTATTTGAGCGTTATTATAGGAATTCCTATATTGTATTGTTTTGTGGCTTCGGCGGTTAAGAGGTTGTATATTAGAAAGTTTGGGGATTGGATTTAAGGTTTTTCGTAAGTAGAAGTATGTACGAAGATTATAGAATTTCTGTTGGGATTTAACTAAATTAAAGTGTAAATAAAAATTCCCTAATCAAAATGTTTCGGGTAATACGAAATTTTGATTAGGGAATTTTTTATGGATTATACGTTTTTATATGCGAAGTTCAGGGTAGGCTTCGTAAAAATCCTCATCTAACACACTTCTGATAGTATTGGATTTGTAGGTATCGCCGGTAAAACGTATTGTTAAAATATGTCTTTTACCGTCTACGCCGTCTGCCAACTCTTGAGTGCTGAAAACGAAATAGTCAAAAGCACATTCTACTTCTATTGTTTCAATGGCGAAATCTAATTCAGAATCTGAATCAAAAATTCCGTCAAATTTGAGCAGTTCACTCAATACACCATCATCATACAGCCGGTGTAAACCGAGTGAAGTTATGGCATATGTAAAAGTGGTACCATCTTTGTGAGCCAATCTATCAGCAGCATCGTATGCTGCCATTTCAACTGCGGAACGAAGTGAATTAAGTTGACGGGATTTTGTAAAAAAGTCCTGATTTGCCTTTTCTGCCTTCATTAATGAAGCAATTGCAGATTGAATGTGTTTATTCATTTGTATTATCCTCCTTATTGGTTTCTTTTGTTAGAAACCTTTGTCATGCGTGTGAATTGTGATTTTCAATCGTGGATGGTAGTTACCATCTATGTTTTTGGAATATCACTGCAACTGACCTACAGTAATATGCGTATGATGTGACATTTGTCTGTCAACTGAAGGCTATTATACAGGAGGTTTATGTGAATGTCAACCTTTTTTTGAAAAATGTTATCTTGCACCACACATAAAACCTGAGAGGTATCATCCTATGCCTCAACATACTTGAAGAAATTTACATAATATGGTATAATGTAAGTATAATCATCCTTTATAATCCTCAAATGACAATTGGCATTTTCTTTTGAGGTTAACATATATAAATTTATTCATCAAAAAAAGAATTGGAGGAAAAAAGATGAAAAAATTTTTTACGTCCTACATAAAGGGACAGAAGCGGATTTGGCTGATGATGGTACTGATGCTGGTATCATCAATTCTGAGTATCCTGGAGCCGTATTTAAGTGGTCAGCTTGTAGATATGCTCAGAATATTAGACTTCACAGGTATGGGCTATTTCGCACTTGCTATTGCCGTGGTTGCAATAATTTGGGCAATTTCGAGATACTATATGCAGAAAAATTCCATTTCGATTCAGTCAGATGTTTCTAAAAAACTTGAACTTGACCTGTGTAATAAGGCGCTTAATATTAAGAGTGTATTCATTTCAACACTTAAATCGGGTGAACTAACTAGCATTTGCAAAGAAGAACCATCTAAGATGATGGAAGAAATCGACGACGTGGTAAAGATGGTATTTAGCGTACTAACGTCAGTATCGGCGTTACTCTATGTAGCGTATTTGAGTCCAACAATTTTTATACTGTATATGGTGTTTTTTACAATGATTTTTGCATACCAAAATATTTCATTATCGAAAGAGCAAGAATGTACAGATAAAGAAAAATTTGAGAACGACTCAGCCAAAAGCTGGATAAACCAAATATTTAAGGGATTCATAGACATAAAAGTCTTAAATCTTAAAGGTGTCGTTTTCGAAAGATTCAATACTATTTTGAGTAATGAAATTGCAATGAGGAAGGAAAAAACAGAGGCAAATGCAAAAAACAGAATGGTTAGCCACATTGCCTTCCAGGTTTACTCGTTGTTGTTCCTAATAACAGAAATCTATTTACTGATGCAAGAGGACATAACAACATCAATCTTTATAACGATATATTTATACAGGAATCATATGTACAACTTGATATTCAATATTTCGGAAATAAGGAGCAAGGTTGCGGAAATAAGAAATAGGCTCAAGAGAATTGGAAAAATCCTTTATATAGAAGATGAGATGTTAGAAAACTTTGGAACCATAAATGGAACAAAGGATGAAATATTTGTAATAGATATTTCAAATGTTTCGTTTTCTTATGGAGGAGAACAAGGTGATGTGCTAAAGAATATTTCGCTCAGAGTTAGTTATGGTGAGGTTATAGGGCTTGTTGGAGCAAGTGGCTCAGCTAAAAGCACTATAATAAAACTAATCAGCAGACAATTGCAACCGAGTAGTGGAAAAATCACGCTCAATGGTGTAGATATTCAGGATTATTCTGAAGAAGGCTACACAGATTTGATTTCTGTTGCATCACAGCAGCCCTTTGTCTTTAGTTGCAGTATACGTGAAAACCTGAATATGGTTAAGAAAGATGCAACTGAAGCAGAGATGAAAAGAGCACTGGAGAAAGCTCAGATTTTAGGTGTAGTTGAATCATTAAAGAATGGACTGGATACTAGGTTGTCCGAAGTGACTGAACTTTCAGGAGGTGAAGTTCAGAGACTTGCACTTGCAAGACTCTTTCTGAAAAATACACCGATTATCATATTGGACGAAGCCACATCTGCAATTGATAATCGTAGCCAGGCTGAAATTACTAAGATAATTATGGAAGAGGCCAAGAACCATATTTTCATAATTATTGCGCATCGTATTGAAGCAGTACGTGATGCAGACCGCATTCTTTTCGTAAAAGAAGGTACTATCGCTGATGAAGGCAAGCACCAGGACTTACTTGAAAGAAACGAAGAATATAGAAATTTAGTTTCAACAGACTGATTTTCTAGAAAAAAACGTAAAAAATTTAGTGGTGGGTGTTTAGTAACACCTGCTACTTTTTATTTTATATAATAGGAAAGTTCTAATGCAGAGTAAAAATGAATTTTTCCCTTTTCACAAAACATTCACAAAAAATCTATATTCTGGAAATAAAACTAAAATATAATGAGCATGTAAAGCAAAAGAATGCTTAAAAAGGAGGAGATTGTTATAAGTAGTTTTAATATAAAAAATACAATGTCAATAAAAGAAAATGAGGTTATGTTTAGTGAAAATGGGATTAGCGTAAATGGTTTAATTCCAGAGGAAATAAACGATAGTGAATTTAATATACTTATGAGTGTCTACAAAAGAGCATCTGAGCAAGTATTAAAAATGTTAAATGGCGTGGAAGTGGAATATAGTAAAATATTTAACCATAATATTATAAATCATACAACATCGAGAATTAAAGGATATAACAGTATTATAAACAAGATGAAAAAGAAAAATCTAGAATTAAATTATGAAAATCTAGTAGAAAACATAAATGATATAGCAGGTGTTAGAGTTGTTTGTCCAATCAAGGATGATGTGTACACCATAGCAAACATAATAAAAAAGGTTCCTAACTGGAATTTTATTTCTGAGAAGGATTATATAAAAAATCCTAAGAAAAGTGGATATTCAGGGTATCATGTAATTGTTGAAGTACCTGTTAAAGTTTCTAATATTAATAATATGGGAAAGAAAAATTGTAAAGCAGAAAACAGTACTGAAAGTAAAAATGTTGGAAGACAAAACAAGCTTCTTGTGCCTATGAAAAGGTGGTATATGGGAAATTTAAATAATTTTAGCATAAAAGACTATATTTTTGTAAAGGTTGAGATACAAATACGTACTATGGCTATGGATTTCTGGGCAACAAATGAGCATAAATTAAAGTATAAAGGGGATAAAAAACTATCCATCTTTGATTCAAAAAAACTGGCTGTTTATGCTAGAGTTTTAAGTATACTAGATGATAGATTTGCAAAAATTAGTAAAAAACAACGTCAGAGAGTTTGAAAATAAGGGGCATCTGAACGGTAATAAGAATAAATGTAAATGTAGTTGGTAAAAATAATATAAAAGCTAAAAAACGAGGAGGATAAAATGTTTTTACCAAAAGGAGTTTATTTTGAAAAAGATGCTGAGAATTATGAGCTAGGAAGAGATTTGCTTAAAAGATATAGGGATAACGGAATACCGTGCTTTGAGATTGATAATCATAACAATATAGAAGAAATGAGAAAAAAACAGAATTCGGAGTTTAGAAGTATAAAACAGAATATTATAATAGGTGTTAGAAAAACTCACAAATTCGTTGAAAATCACAAAGTGTCAGATTATCTAGTCCCATATACTTCCTCTGGATGTATCGCTATGTGCTTATATTGTTATTTGGTATGCAATTTTAATAAGTGTTCTTACTTAAGGATATTTGTAAATAGAGAGCAAATGTTAGATAAAATAATAAAAATGGCTAATAAGGCTGATAGGGATTTGGTATTTGAAATTGGTAGTAATAGCGATTTGGTGCTAGAGAATATGATAACTCGGAAATTTGGTATGGACAATAGAGAATTTTGTTAAGAAGGCAGAAAAAGGATTATTAACTTTTCCAACAAAATTTGATATGGTAGATCCGATTTTGGATTTAGACCATCAAGGAAAAATAATAGTAAGAATGAGTGTTAATCCACAGGAAATTATTAGTGAAATAGAAATAGGAACATCACCGTTAAAAAATAGAGTAGAGGCTATAAATAAACTAAAAGAAGCTGGTTATAAGGTTGGAATATTAATTGCTCCGGTGGTTCTTGTAGATAATTGGAAAGAAAAGTATGAAGAATTAATTAAATACTTGTATGATAATCTGACTGAAGATGTTAAAAAAAATGTATTCTTTGAGATTATTTTTATGACGTATAGTTATATTCATAATGCAATAAATCAAGAGGCTTTTCCAAATGCAATTAATTTATATAATAAGGATATTATGATGGTACGTGGGCGTGGTAGGTATATGTATAAAAAGGAGATTAGAGAAGATGGTGGTATTTTTTTTAAGGGTGTTATGAAAAAGTTTTTTCCTGATAGTGAGATTAAGTATATTGTATAGTAGTTACAGGTCAGTACTTAATTCTATGGTTTGGGCTACTCAAAAGACGAAACTGTAACAAGAGTAACGTTAATTAAAAATTAAATAAACAAACCCATTGCAATAACAAGCTACTTGTGAGATAATAACATAAATCAAACAATGAAGGGACGGTATCAAACATGAAGTTAAAGAAGATTTATGATGCTGAGAGGTTTAATAATATAAGAGAAATAATAGATAATGCTGTAAAGCTATATCCAAATAATATAGCGTTTAAGATAAAAAACAAGGAAGGAAAAAATATATCATACACGGATATCACGTATACGGATTTAAAAAGAAAAATTAATGAATTCGGAACAGGCTTAGTTGCACTAGGGTACAAAGGAAAGAGAGTAGCTGTTATTGGGAAAAATAGTTTCCCATGGGTACTTACTTATTGCACAGTTTTAAGTGGGTTAGGTGTATTAGTACCATTGGATAAAGGCTTGCCAGAAGCGGAAATTGAGTTATCTTTATCAAGAAGCAAAGCAGAGGTTATAGTGTTTGATAAAGAATATGAGGAAGTTATAAATAGAATAGTAAAAAACGGTAAAACTGAATTAAAAGAGTGCATTTGTATGTCAGAAACTAATTTAGAAGGCTTTAAAACGCTGGATTCTGTGATTGAAATAGGTAAAAAAGAATTAGACAATGGAAATAAAGAATATATAAATTCGGAAATAGATAATGAGAAAATGACTGCAATTATATTTACATCTGGAACAACCTCTATGGCTAAAGCTGTAATGCTTTCACAAAAAAATATAGCAAGCAATATTTATAATTTAAACTGTGTAGAGTACATAGACCCAAGTGATATAAATATGGCATTTTTACCACTTCATCATACATTTGGTTCAACAGGATTGTTGTTGTTTATGTCAAGGGGAGCAACTAATGTATTTTGTGATGGATTAAGACATATACAAGATAATATGAAAGAATACCATGTATCTTGTTTTGTTTGTGTACCACTTTTAATTGAATCAATTTACAAAAAAGTAATGCATCAGATAGAAAAGCAGGGGAAAATGAGCAAGTTTGAAAAGGGAATGAAGATTAGTAAGTTCTTACTAAAATTCAAAATTGATATTCGTAAGAAAATATTTAAAGAGGTTCATGAAAGCTTAGGTGGAAACCTAAGATTTGTGGTAAGTGGCGCTTCTGCAATAGATAAAAAGGTGGCAGAAGGATTTAACGATTTAGGTTTTCTTACGGTTCAGGGTTATGGATTAACTGAAACTTCACCAGTTCTGATAGCTGAAAATGTAGATAATATTAGATATGGCTCTATAGGACTTCCTTTACCTGAGGTTGATATAAAAATTGATAATCCTAACGAGGAAGGAATAGGAGAAATTGTTGCCAAAGGACCAAATGTTATGTTAGGCTATTATGAAGATGAAAAGTCTACCAACGAAGTGTTACAAGATGGATGGTTTAGAACAGGAGATTTAGCATACATAGATAAAGATGGGTATATTTTTGTAACAGGTAGAAAAAAGAATGTTATAGTTTTAAAAAATGGTAAGAATATATATCCAGAGGAATTAGAACAACTAATAAGCAATTTACCGTATGTGGCAGAAAACATGGTATTTGGAATGCCTAAGGAGGATGATTTGGTAGTTTCTGCAAAGATTGTATATAATCCTATTTATGTTAAACAAAAGTATGGAGATATTAGTGAGGAAGAATTAAAAGATATTATTTGGAAGGATATTAAACAGATTAATAATGGACTTACAAATTATAAGCATATAAAGCACTTGGTTATTACTGATGAGCCAATGATTAAGACAACTACCGCAAAAGTTAAGAGATTTGAGGAGATGAAGAGGATAAATAGTTCAGATAAATAGTGTGAACGTTTGATACTGTTTTCTTTAGTAAAAAAGTGGGATTGTGTGTGTCTAAATTTTTTTTATGAAAGTCAAAAAATATATTTGAAATTTAAAAAAATTTAAAGTTAAGTTATAGGTCAGCCTTGGGCTTTTGCAATAAGCCGTCCAATAGTGGCTGACCTGTAACAAAGTTAAAAATTTTTTTTGAAATTTATGAGTTTAGCTCTTGACAATTCCTTACTATGTATGGTAATATTAGTTTTGTAATGCAGTTACCTGCATACGATATGCGGATGTGGCGGAATTGGCAGACGCGCTGGTCTTAGGAACCAGTGTCAACGACGTGGGGGTTCAAGTCCCTTCATCCGCACCAAAATTTTCGATTTTTATGAGAAATCATAAGAAATCTATAAAAATCAAAAAACGTCAAACACACTAATTGCAATAGATTTGTAGTTAGTGTGTTTTTTTATAATTTCTATAAATTGCTCAAAATTTTCAAAAAATGTTCCAAATTAAAGTTCCCAAATTTTTGTCTATTCTATACTTTTCATTTTGTTATAATTTTCTTCCAACTTATTAAATTCTTCATCAAACTTTTCATTTGTAGTTTCCATATAGTCTGCATACTTAGATAATTCTTTCTGAGTATAATAATCATAAATCTTGCCATAAGTATTAACGGTAATTTGAATATTAGCATGTCCTAATATCTTTTGAAGCACTTCAATTCTAACACCAGACTCAATACACCTTGTTGCAAATGTATGTCTCAGCATATGAACATGAATGCTACTTGTCATCATATTTACATAGTGAACGCCTTTAATTTTAGTAGTTTTCTTATGCTTTCGCTGAGCCAACCTAATTCCAGCATTTTTTGCAATTCTCTGCAATGCAGAATTAATTTGTGAATCAGTATAAAACTTTCCATCTTTTCTAACAAATATAACATCATTCTTATTTGGTTTCATAATCTTCAAAGCTCGTTCAATATCATTTCTAGCATTCAAGGTTAAATTTAAAAATCGAATTCCATGTAATGTTTTAGGAGTATCACCAATAATATAATGATTATGAATATCCGTAGTTAGAGTTCTTTGAATGTGTATCATTCCGTGCTTTCCTGTGGATAAATCAATATCACTCGGTTTTAAAGCAAGAACTTCTCCAATTCTCATGCCTGTATGAAGACATAAAAGTATAATTAAGTAGTATGGATTATCATCTGTATAATTATCATTAATATAATTTGTTAAAATATATTCTTCTTTTCTAGTTAAAGCTTCAACCTCTTTATCTGGTCTGTAACTCTTTGGTGGAATTAGTCTATCATCATCTTGATCTGTAATATTATTTTCTATAATATGTTTCTTTTCAGCATATTTAAAAGTTTTAAATATAATTCTTTTAATTTTACTAATTGTGCTATTAGCGTATGGTCTAATACTTTCAAAAAAAGCAACAATCTGTGGTACTGTAACCTTGTCTATTGGAATATTTCCAATTTTGTCTTTTTCAATAATCTTAATTGTTTCAAGATTTCTATTATAAGCCCTAGCCTTAGTTTTCTTACCATATTTTTCTTTTTCAATTTGTCTAGCAATACTTACAATAGTATCTATATGGCTTTTCTTAATAACATCTTTGTTAACTCCTGTTTTATTTACATTGTTAAAATAATCAACAATCTTTCCATATACTTCTTCTCTTGAATTACCGCCAAACTGTGACCTTGACACTTGCTTTAGCGAATCTCTACCAGTTTTCAATATTTCGCCTTTATATTTCTTATAAATATAGAACTTATCGCATTGCTCTTTATTATGGCAATTTTTACAGTCTGTGCATTGTCTCATTTTATATAAATTTTTTCTTTCCATACAAAATTGCCTATGTTTGCACTCACTACAAGTGGGGCACATAGGCAATTTGTTTTCTGGTCTTTTATCTTTAGTGTAAAATTCATTTATAGAATAATCTCGTCCTTCTATTAGTTTCTTCATTTTCATCCTCCATTTTAAATTAAATAGAGAATAACTTGCATTTTAATCAATATGTGTTATAATCATAACTGTGAGATTGATATGGGCAAGTTATTCCCGTGTTTTATAAGTATTTTATTAATCTCTATTATTATGAGAAGTTAGAAGTTGCATTTCTAAGTTCTCTTTTTTTAACGTACTGTGTTAGTGTAAACATGTCTGCTTTCTGTAAATTTATTAAATGCAGCTACACTAACTAGCCAACATCTTCCGAAATTTCTGTGCTGGAAAATCAGGGTCATGAAATAGCTCTAATGAAGCCTTATCTCCCATTTTAAAAATATCTACTAAATCTTGTCTTGTGTAGAATTGTGTTCCATCTTGTGCAGTTATCATATTATTTTCCTCCTTTGCAAATTAGTTTAACCATATATCTGGTTCCACATTAAAACTTGTGTGTTTCTTTTGTAAGTATTTGGTAAAGCATATGATGAGTTAATTTTAGGATTCTTAACTAGATTTCCATTCTTATCTTGAATATACGCTCCAATACTTGATTGTACAAAATTATCTTTTGAAATTTGTTTCTTTGTTGATAGTAATCTTCTATCTTTAGCTAATGTAGCTTCAAATGCTGCATCTTCATCTTTAGTGGATTTCCTGTCTTTTCGAGTATAACTTTTAAAATATTTTTTGTTATATTCATTTTTTCTTTGTTTTGATTTGTTATGTTTTAATCTTTTTTCTTCAGTATATCTTGGATCTTTTCGAACTATTTTTGATACATATTGTTTAGTAATATTGAATTGTTTTGCAATATCAACCTGTTTTAACTTACTATCAAAATATAACTCTGTAATTCTTGCTGTATCAACCATCTTAGTGCACCTCCTTCCTTAGTTTACTTTTATACTTGGCTAAAATTTAACCCAGTTTTCCTATTTGTAATTTTTATCTTGCAATTATAAATTTAATATGCTATATTAAATTTGTAATATATAATCATTTGTTATTATATTGGTATACTGATATAATAACATTGCAATTTTATATTGTCAATAATTTTTAGAAATTTCTTATAAATTTTTTTGAGGTGATAGATATGATTAAAGAAAAAAATCCCAATTTCAAAGGACTTTGGGCTAAATATAGCAAATACGAAATAATTGAAAATAATAATGAATTTTATATTAAACCTACTAAAAAATCAGAATCTCAAATTTATGATGTTTTTGATAAAGAGAAGGAAATACTAGTAGATTTTCTTATGTTAGGAAAAAAAGCATATGATTACAAAGATAAGAATGATGTAAATTGTATTTTAATGTCAAAAGAAAAAAGTTTTCAAACCGAGATATTAAATTTTGTAAATAAATATGGAATGCTTGGGATACTAACTTTAGGACTAAAAAATAACAATATACTATCTGCTGGAAAAGCAATAATTCAACAATCAAACGAGATAACAGAATTAACTCCAAATGACTATATAAAGCCTTATTTTATAACTAATAAAGACATTCAAAAGACAGATTTTAACAATGGCATTACACCTGATGTTCTTAATGTTTATGGTAGTAAAAATCCAGTTAATGAAGGCTATATTGACTTTAGTAAAAACGAAGATTTTAAACTTGTATTTTCTAATGAATACTCAGAAAAGGTAAGTGAAATATTACTTTTAGCTAAAAGTTTATATCATATTTTTTACTTAGTTGAAAAAGCAGGATGGACGGAAGATGAAGCACAAAAAACGGCTTATGAATCATTTGCAAAAGATTTTGTGCCTACTAATTTAAGTTTTGAATTTAGTTTTATGGAGGAGAAAAGATTTTTAAATTGGGATTTCAATTCGCTATTCCAAGCTATTGAATTGATATTTGCCTTTAACGAAACTAATGATAGAAAAGAATTAAAAATGTGTAAACATTGCTCTAAACCATTTATTGCAAAGAATATTAAGGCAGATTATGATACTGTTTCTTGTAGGAATGTGGAGAATGTGTATAGGAATAGAGCTAAGAAAAAAAATGCTTAAAAAGTTAGCAGTAAAGTTGGCAGTAAAGTTAGCACAAAATTAAGCAATAATCAAGAAGGTAGCTAGAATTTATAATTATAGCTACCTTCTTTTACAATATTGTAATATTTTTGTAAGTTGTTTTACTTTGCTTTTATACTTGATATACTCATTCTTATCTTGTTTTATTTTATTGCATAAGTTAAGCATTTGTGAATCTAAATTTATTTGTTTTATAAAATTTATATCTTCTATTAATAATAACTCTTTTAAAATAATTTCTATTCCTTCATTAGAATTATACCAATTATTTTCATTAATATTATCTTTCTCTTCGGCTATTCCAACCCAATCAATTTTATCAATTGGCAAATTAAATTTTTTTGCTGTTTCATACCTTCTCCTAATCACTCTCGGATTTACCAAAATAAGTATTCTATTCTTTTTATTTAGATCCACTAACTTTGTAAAATCCTTATGTACTTCTACAGATGCAAAATACTTCTTTTCTAGGATTTGTATTGTATTTTCAAAGCCATTACTTTTCAACATATCTCTAAAATCTTCTTCCGTAGATTTCACATTTTTTGATGATTTATCATAGTATGAATGACTTGGTAAAATCATAAATATTGTTTTTTTATTAATTGCGTCTTTTTTTTGTAGATTAACTATATATTCCATTTTTTCTTTAACAGCATGATCTCCGTTAAAAATTATATAATCATATAAAACATTATTTTTTACTTTATTATTCATAAAAATATAATTTGAAATTTCTTTTATTTGGCTTTCTGATAAATTATATCTAATATTTTCTTTACTTTTTTTAAATATATTAAACATCCAATACCTCCAGTTATACTTGCTTATTACTATATATCTAAAAAAAGTATATCATTCAATCTCAATAAAAACAATAGTTACAGAAAAATTATTATCTCTCACGACTTTTATTTTTCTTCTTTTTAACTATATCATAATCTTTTGAATTAACTTGTAACTTTTCAATTTCCAATTGTCTTTTTAGCAGAATGCTCCTTTTTTCAATTCTAAAACAATTCATAATATCGTTATTATACCTTTTAATTTTAGGGCTTAATTCCTCAATCTGAGCTTTAATTTTATCTTTTTCATCATCCGTTTTAGCTTTCTTCATCTTAACCCATAATCCTTCTCGCTTTCCTTTTAGTTGGTTGACCTTAGTTTCTAAAGAACCTCTGTATATATTTAATTCATCTAACGAGTTTATTTTGTTTTCAGCAAGTAGTATTGCTTGTTGGCTAAGCTCCTGCATATATT
>CAMPBM010000031.1 GCA_946637865.1 uncultured Lachnospiraceae bacterium
ATTTAGGAGATTTCCCATTAATGACAGAAAGTGGAACTTTCATTATTAATGGTGCAGAGAGGGTTGTAGTAAGCCAATTAGTTCGTTCACCAGGATGCTATTATGCAAGTGATTTTGATAAAACAGGAAAACGTATCTATACTTCAACTGTAATGCCAATTCGTGGTGCTTGGATTGAATATGAAACAGATTCAAACGATATTATCAACGTTAGGGTTGATAGAACAAGAAAGCTACCTGTAACAAGCTTGTTAAGAGCAATAGGCATCGAAACAGATCAAGAGATTATGGAACTTTTTGGAGACAATGAGAAGATTTTAGCTACGATTTCAAAAGATCCAATTAAAACTGCAGATGAAGCTATTACAGAAATCTATAAGAAATTAAGACCAGGAGAGCTTCCTACAGTAGATGCTGCAAGAAATTTATTCAATGGCTTATTCTTTGATCCAAGAAGATACGACTTAGCAAAAGTTGGTAGATTCAAGTTTAATCAAAAACTAAGCTTAGCTACAAGAATAACTGGAAAAGTAGCCTTCACAGATATTATCGATCCATCTACAGGAGAGGTTTTGGTAGAGAAGGATACAGTTATTTCTGAAGATGTTGCAAGGGAAATTCAAGATACTGGAATAAACATAGTAGACATAAAGGTAGAAGATAAAAAAGTTAGAGTTATTGGAAACGGAACTGTAAATATTCATAAAGTATTACCAAATGTTGATTTAAACAAATTGCATTTTAAAGAAGATGTTAATTATGAAGTACTAAAATCAATTATCGATACTACAGAGGAAAAAGATTTGGTAAAAGTATTAGCAGAAAGATATGACGAGTTAATTCCAAAACACATAACAAATGAAGATATTATTGCTTCAATAAGTTATTTGGTTAACTTAGATGACGGATTAGGTGAAATAGATGATATTGACCATTTAGGAAATAGACGTATTAGATGCGTTGGTGAGTTATTACAAAATCAGTTCAGAATAGGCTTAACAAGACTAGAAAGAGCTGTTCGTGAAAGAATGACAACTCAAGATTTAGATGTAGTAACACCTCAAACATTGATTAATACAAAACCAATTACTTCATCAATTAGAGAATTCTTTGGAAGCTCACAATTGTCACAATTTATGGATCAAACAAATCCACTTTCAGAATTAACACATAAAAGAAGAATTTCAGCTTTAGGGCCTGGTGGTCTTACTCGTGAAAGAGCAGGTTTCGAAGTAAGGGATATTCACCATACACACTATGGTAGATTGTGCCCTGTAGAATCTCCAGAAGGTCCAAACATTGGTCTTATATCAGCACTTTCATGTTTTGCAATTATAAATGAGTATGGTTTTATTGAAACACCATATAAGAAAGTTGATAAAGAAACAGGAATAGTTACAGATACAATTGAGTACATGTCTGCAGATGTTGAGGATAAATATATTATTGCCATGGCTTCAGAACCACTTGATGAAGAGGGAAGATTCGTTCACAACAGAATTAGGGTTAGATATGGTAATGATATAACAGAGGTTGATAAAGAATTAGTTGATTACGTAGATATTTCACCAAAGCAATTAGTTTCTGTTGCCGCTGCAATGATTCCTTTCTTGGAGCATGATGATGTTAAGCGTTCTTTAATGGGATCAAACATGCAACGTCAAGCTGTACCACTATTAATGCCAGAGGCACCTATAGTTGGAACAGGAATTGAATATAAGGCAGCAAAAGATTCTGGAATTACAGTTACAGCTAGAAATGCTGGTATTGTTGAAAAAGTAACTGGTGATGAAATTCAAGTTAGAACTAAAAATGATACTATAGATACATATAAATTACGTAAGTTTAAAAGAACCAATGGTGGTACTTGTATTAACCAAAGACCTGTTGTTACAAAGGGCGAAAAGGTTAAAGAAGGAGAACTTTTAGCTGATGGACCTTCAACAGTAAATGGGGAAATGTCATTAGGTAAAAATGTTCTAATAGCCTTTACAACTTGGGAAGGTTATAACTACGAGGATGCTGTATTGATTAGTGAAAGACTAGTAAAAGAAGATGTATATACATCAATTCACATTGAAGAATATGATTGCGAATGTCGTGATACTAAATTAGGTCCAGAGGAAATAACCAGAGATATACCTAATGTTGGTGATGATAGTTTAAAGGATTTAGATGAGGATGGAATTATAAGAATTGGTGCTGAGGTAAGACCAGGTGATATCTTAGTTGGAAAAGTTACTCCAAAGGGGGAAACCGAACTAACAGCTGAAGAAAGGTTATTACGTGCTATATTTGGAGAAAAGGCTAGAGAAGTAAGGGATACATCACTTCGTGTACCACATGGTGAAGCTGGAACAATAGTAGATGTAAAAATATTTACTAGAGAAAACTCAGATGAATTAGGACCTGGTGTAAACCAAGTAATAAGATGTTATATAGCAACAAAGAGAAAGATTTCCGTAGGAGATAAAATGGCTGGACGTCATGGTAATAAAGGTGTTATTTCAAGAATATTACCAGAAGAAGATATGCCATTTATGCCAGATGGAACTCCTGTAGATATAGTTCTTAACCCATTAGGTGTACCTTCTCGTATGAACTTGGGTCAGGTTTTGGAGGTTCACTTAGGAATGGCAGCAAGAGCCTTAGGATGGAAGGTTGCTACGCCGGTATTTGATGGCGCAAAATCTTACGAAATAGAAGAATTACTTGAGCAAGCAGGTTTAAGAAAAGATGGAAAAACAGTTCTATATGATGGTAGAACTGGAGAAGCCTTCAAAAACCCTGTTACAGTTGGAGTAATGTATATGTTAAAACTACACCACTTGGTTGATGATAAGATTCATGCTCGTTCTACTGGTCCATACTCTTTAGTTACACAACAACCTTTAGGTGGTAAAGCACAATTTGGTGGACAACGTTTTGGAGAAATGGAAGTTTGGGCACTAGAAGCTTATGGTGCTGCATATACTTTGCAAGAAATGTTAACTGTAAAATCAGATGATGTTGTCGGAAGAGTAAAAACGTATGAAGCTATTGTAAAAGGTGAAAATGTTCCAGAACCAGGCGTTCCAGAAAGTTTCAAGGTACTTATAAAAGAGCTTCAAAGTTTAGGATTAGATATGCGTTTGTACTCAAGTGATAATGTTGAATTGGAATTAAAAGAACATATTGAGGATGGAATAGATTTTAATTTAGACAAGGCAAAGACTTTAGAAGAAGATGAAGTCGTTGATGAATCTGAATTGGAAGATAGTTACACAGATGTTGATGAAGATGTAGATTTAGACGACGATAGTCTGTTTGAACAATCTTTAGATGAGGATGAAGATGATTTGTTGATTTTCGATAATGATTTAGCAGAAGATAATATTCTTAACGAAGAAGACATAATAGGTGATGAAGGAGGTGAGTTCTAATGGGAGAAGAATTAGAATTATTTGATAAAATAAAAATAGGTTTAGCTTCAGACGAGAAAATAAGAGAATGGTCAAAGGGTGAAGTAAAGAAACCTGAAACTATCAACTATAGAACTTTAAAACCTGAGAAAGATGGTCTATTCTGTGAAAGAATATTCGGACCAACAAAAGACTGGGAATGTCATTGTGGTAAGTATAAAAGAGTTAGATATAAAGGGATAGTATGTGATAGATGTGGTGTTGAAGTTACTAAATCTAAGGTAAGAAGAGAGAGAATGGGTCACATAGAACTTGCTGCTCCTGTTGCTCATATTTGGTATTTCAAAGGTATACCAAGTAGAATAGCTTTAATATTAGATATTTCACCACGTAATTTAGAGAAGGTTATATATTTTGCATCATATGTTGTTACAGACAAGGGAACTTCTGGACTTATGAAATGTCAAGTTTTAACTGAAAAAGAATATCATGAGGCAGTTGAAAAGTATGGAAAAGGTACTTTTAAAGCTGAAATGGGTGCAGAAGCTATTCGTAAATTGCTAGAAGAAGTAGATTTAGATAAACTATCAGAAAGCTTAAAGAAAGAACTTGCAAAAGCAAGCGAACAAAAAAAGGCTAAGATAGTAAAAAGATTGGATACTATCGAATCATTTAGATTATCAGATAATAAGCCAGAGTGGATGGTTATGAATGTAATTCCAGTTATTCCACCTGAATTAAGACCAATGGTTCAATTAGATGGTGGTAGATTTGCTACGTCAGATTTAAATGATTTGTATAGAAGAGTTATAAATAGAAATAACAGATTAAAAAGATTACTAGAGTTAGGTGCTCCTGAAATTATAGTAAGAAATGAAAAACGTATGTTGCAAGAATCTGTTGATGCATTAATTGATAATGGTAGACGTGGAAGACCTGTTACAGGTGCTGGAAACAGACCACTTAAATCATTATCAGACATGTTAAAAGGAAAACAAGGTAGATTCCGTCAAAACTTACTTGGAAAACGTGTTGATTATTCTGGACGTTCAGTTATCGTTGTAGGTCCTGAACTTAAGATTTATCAGTGTGGTCTTCCAAAAGAAATGGCTATAGAATTATTTAAACCATTTGTTATGAGAGAGTTAGTAGGTAGAGGAATTGCACATAATATAAAAAATGCTAAGAGAATGGTAGAAAAATTAAAACCAGAAGTTTGGGATATGTTAGAGTATGTAATTAAGGATCACCCAGTTATGCTAAACCGTGCTCCAACACTACACAGACTTGGTATCCAGGCTTTTGAACCAGTTTTAGTAGAAGGTAGAGCAATAAAACTTCATCCATTAGTATGTACAGCCTTCAACGCCGATTTCGATGGTGACCAAATGGCTATACACGTTCCACTATCACCAGAAGCACAAGCTGAAGCTAGATATTTAATGCTTTCAGTAAACAACCTACTTAAACCTCAAGATGGTAAACCAGTTACAGTACCAACACAAGATATGATTCTTGGTGCATATTACCTAACTATGGAGGTTGATGGAGAAGAAGGCGAAGGAAATTATTTTGCTTCCCCTGAAGAGGCTATAATTGCTTATGAAAATAAAGATTTAGGAATGCATGCTAAGATTAAGGTTAAGGTTGCAAAAACAGTTGACGGAGTTGAAAAGATAGGAACTGTAGAAACTACAGTAGGTAGAATAATCTATAATCAGGGAATTCCACAAGATTTAGGATTTGTAGATAGAAGTAATCCAGATAATATATTTGAACCTGAGATTAATTTTACAGTAACAAAGAAAAATCTTGGAAAGATTATTGCAAAATCAATTAACGTACATGGTCTAAGCGATACAGCAGTGCTACTAGATTATATAAAAGCAACAGGTTATAAATACTCAACAATTGGTGCTATTACAGTATCAGTTAGTGATGTAAAAGTACCTGAGGCTAAGAAAACAATTCTAGAAGAAGCAAATAAACAAGTTGATAACATCAGAAAACAATATAAACGTGGTTTGATAACTAACGATGAAAGATATAATGCTGTTATCAAAGTATGGAGTAAAGCAACTGATGATGTAAAAGATGCAATGAAAGATAATTTTGAGAAATTAAACCCAGTGTTCATGATGTCTGAATCTGGAGCCAGAGGTAACTTAGACCAGTTAAAGCAAATTGCTGGTATGCGTGGACTTATGGCTAGTACAACTGGTAAAGCAGTTGAAGTGCCAATCACATCATGCTTTAGGGAAGGTCTAAGTGCTATAGAATACTTCATAGCTGCCCATGGTGCTCGTAAAGGACTTTCAGATACTGCTTTAAGAACAGCCGATTCAGGTTACTTAACAAGAAGATTGGTTGATGTTGCACAAGATATTATCGTAAGAGAAGAAGATTGTGGAACTCATGAAGGAATAGAAGTTTCTGATATTAAAGATGGAAACCAAGTAGTTGAAAAATTAGAAGAGAGATTAGTTGGTAGATATCCATTAAAAGACATAGTAGACCCTAATACAAATGAGTTAATAGTTGATACAAAAACGATGATTACAGATGCTATAGCTGAAAAAATTGTGGCAAGTGGAATCACTAAAGTATTAGTTCGTTCAGTAATTGGATGTAGAACAAAACATGGTGTATGTAGCCACTGTTATGGAATGGGTCTAGCTACTAGAGAAGAATCTAAGATAGGTGAATCTATAGGTATTATAGCTGCTCAATCAATTGGTGAGCCAGGTACACAGTTGACAATGAGAACAATTCACTCTGGTGGTGTTGCCGGTGTTGCTGATATTACACAGGGTCTTCCAAGGGTTGAGGAACTATTTGAAGCTAGAAAGCCTAAGGGATTAGCTATAGTTTCAGAAATAAGTGGTACTATAAAAATTGCAGATGATAGTAAAAATAGAAAAGAAGTTATTGTTAGAAATAGTAAAGAAGCTAAAACTTATGTTATACCTTTCGGCTCTAAACTTAAAGTTAGAGAAGGAGATGAAGTTGAGGCAGGAGATCCACTAACAGAAGGATCTATCAATCCTAACGAAATCCTATTAATAAATGGACCTGATGGAGTATTTAGATACTTAGTACAAGAAGTACAAAAAGTTTATAGAAACCAAGGTGTTGATATAAACGATAAGCACGTTGAAGTTATAGCAAGACAAATGTTAAAGAAAGTAAGAGTAGAAGATAATGGCGATACATCAATGTTCGCAGGTTCTTTAGTAGATATGCATGACTTTGAAGACGAAAACAACAGAGTTATTGCTGAAGGAAAAACACCTGCAAAAGGAAAACGTGTTCTTCTTGGTATTACTAAAGCTTCACTTGCTACAGACAGTTTCTTATCAGCTGCATCTTTCCAAGAAACTACAAGAGTTTTAACAGAAGCTGCTATAAAAGGAAAAGTTGATGAATTAATTGGATTAAAAGAAAATGTTATCATTGGTAAGCTTATTCCAGCAGGTACTGGTATGCCACAATATCAAGCTACAGAAATTAAAACTGTATTAGATGACGATAATGCTGAAGAAAACACAGAAGGTGAAGATTCAGGAGATAACGGAGTAGATGTTGAATTAGATGAGAATGCAAAAAATATTGATGATACATCATATAATTTAGACGGTTCAATTGATGATTCAGATGGAACAATTGATGATATTGACAATGACCTAGATAGCACAGCTGACTCAGATGTTTCGGCAGATGAGGAATAGGTATAATACAATACAATCTGAAATTTAAAATAAAGCCAAAAATAAAAAAGAGGTTACTAAAAAATGTAACCTCTTTTTACTAGTCTACAGATTTTTATCTTAATTAAAAAAACGTCAACTTGACAAAATAGCCAAAAACAGGTAAAATCTAGGTATATTGAATAATAAAGAGGGAGAGTAAGATGTCAAATAACAATAATAAATTTTTTGATAAAATAGTATCAAAAACTAAAGTGTATTTGGTTATAATTGCAATTCTGATAATAATGATATGTATTATGAAACCTATTTTGATAGTACCCGCTATAGCAGTATATGTAATGATAATACTATATACGTACTTGACAAATCAGAAGAGGATGGAAGAAGTTTCAGAACATATAAAGGATTTAACTTTCAACGTAGATAATGTATCAAAAAGAACCATGATTAATTCACCTTTTCCACTAATTATTGTGGAAACAGATGGAAGCATTATTTGGAAAAGTACTAAGTTTGTAAGTGAATTTAGAGATATAGAAATAAACCCAATTTTAGATGATATCATTAAAGAGTTAAAATTAGAGATAGAAAACAATATAAAATTAAGAAATAAACAGATTTTACAACAGGTCGAAATCGGAAATAAAAGTTACAAAATTGTTGGAGAGTATGTAAAATCTAAGCAAATTGATAAAAGAAAAGAATATATGGCTACGTTATATTTTGTTGACGAAACAGAGATTGTTAATTTAAAGAATGATTATGACGATTCACAGATATGTGTAGGAATAACTATGATAGATAACTATGAGGAAATTGTACAACGTACGTCTGGAGATCAACAAATTCAATTGTTTTCACAAATAGAGAAGAAAATCTATGAATGGGCAGCTGGATTTAAAGGTTTAGTTGTTAAAGCTGATAGGGACACCTTCATATGGGTATGTGAAAAGAAGTATTTAAAGCTATTAGAGGAAAACAAATTTAATATATTAGATTCAATAAAAGAGATAGATGTTTCTGCTAAGATTCAATCTACTTTGAGTATAGCAGTATCTGTAGAAGGTGATTCTAACTATGAAAAATATAAACTAGCCAAAAATGCTATTGATATAGCCCTAGGTAGAGGTGGAGATCAGGCAATAGTAAGGAAAAATGGTAAGTATAGCTTTTTCGGCGGTAGGTCACAAGAACTAGAAAAACGTACAAGGGTAAAAGCGAGAAGCGTAGCTAATGCATTACAGGAGCTTATGTCTGAAGCAAGCAATGTATTGATTATGGGGCATACAAATAGTGATATCGATGCTTTGGGTTCTGCTTTAGGAATTTATAGATTTGCAAAAACTATGGAAAAAGAGGCGTATATAGTAAGTAGTAACATTGGTATTGGTCTTGAAAAATTTGTTGAGTATGCTAAGCGTGAAATAGAATATCAACAAGCTATTATTGGAAAAGAGGAAGCTTTAGAGTTGGTAAATAAAAAAACCTTGTTAGTTGTTGTAGATACTCATAAAAGAAGCTATTCAGATGTACCAGAGTTAGTTGACATGGCAGAAAAAATTGTTATAATAGATCACCATAGAATGAGTACAGATTATATAGAAAATAGTGTTTTAACTTTCCAAGAAGTATATGCGTCATCTGCTGCAGAATTAGTTACGGAATTAATAGTATATTCAGATTTAAATGTCAAACTAACTAATACCGAGGCTGAAGGATTGTATGCTGGTATAATGATGGATACTAAAAACTTTACTTTTAAAACTGGTGTTAGAACCTTTGAGGCTGCTGCATACTTACGAAAATGCGGAGTTGACATTATAAAGGTAAAAAAATGGTTCCAAAGTGATTTAAAGACGTATAATACAATCTCAGAGATTGTATCTAAGGCTGAAATAGTTGGTGATTCTATTGCAATTTCTATCTATGACAAGGTTGATAAGGATGCTAACATTATTTGTGCAAAGGCGGCTGATGAGTTATTAACTATAAGTGACATAACAGCCTCATTTGTAATTGGAAATTATGGAGAAAAAGTTTGTATAAGTGGTCGCTCTTTGGGAGATATAAATGTGCAGATGATTCTTGAAAAATTACGGAGGTGGAGGTCATATTACACTAGCGGGTGCACAGGTTGAAGGTGAAAGTGTTTATACTGTTAAGTATGATTTGATTGATAAGATTAAAGAATACTTTACGGAACAGATTTAATGAGCCTTATTTGCTTAGGATATTAGATAAACAGCAAAAAATGGCTGACATGTAACTAAAATTTTAAAAAAATTCAAAAAAATTTTTAAAATCTCTATTGTAACCTTCCGTAAAAGAAGATGGCTTTTTAATGTCCTTCTGGCGAAGCTATCAACGAAAAAGTGATTGACAAGAATAAAATTTAATAGTATCATTGAAGTATATGAAGTAAAAAGGGGTGATTTTTATGGAAGAAAATAAGAGTCAAAAAGATTGGTTAGTAACACTATTATTATGTATACTTACAGGTGGATTAGGTATTCACCGTTTCTATGTAGGAAAAATAGGAACAGGATTATTACAATTACTTACAGCAGGAGGATGCGGAATCTGGTATATTTATGATCTTGTAATGATTATCACAGGTAAATTTACAGATTCTAATGGAAATGTTATCTCAAATAACTAAAAAGAAGATTCGCAATAGAATATTTATATTTATAGGTATAAATATTCTATTGCTGTTACTTTTATATAATTTACCTATTAATGATAATCTTCCGTCACTATGTATATATAAGTGTATTACAGGGAAAGAATGTTTTAATTGTGGTATGACAAGAGCATTTTTATCTGTGTTGCATTTTAATTTTAATCAAGCTATAGATTATAATTGGCGTGTGGTTATTGTATTTCCATATGCTGTTATATTATATTTATATACTTGTATAAAGTACATAGTGAAGTAACTAATTTTTGAAAAATTGACAAAAATGTATAAATATGCTAGAATATGTAGAGTAATGTAAAAAAGAGGTGATGTATATGGGACAAAAAAATAGAGGAGTACTTGCATATCTTTTAGGTATAATAGGAGGTGCTATAGTACTATTTGGATTTAAAGATAATGATAGTAGAACAAAATTTAATGCTTGCCAAGCTATAACAATAGGTATAGCTAGCATTGTTATTTCAATAGCAATACGATTTATACCTTATGGGGAGTATGTAGGTAATGTTTTTTCAATATTATTCTTTGTTCTTAATATCATAGGAGCTGTTAAATCATACAAAGAGGAAGACGTAGAGTTCCCTGTAATAAGTGATTTAACAAGAAAAATGTTTAAAAAACAATTAGATTAAAAAAAACTTTCTGATGTGAACATCAGAAAGTTTTTTTAGTTACAAGTCACACATTAATACTCCGTTCGTTTGCTGGCAATTAGATTTGAGAGAAAGAAATAAAGTGAAACATTTGGGGACGGTCTTGATTTGTTTCATTTTTGAAACAAATCAAGACCGTCCCCAAATGTTTCAAGGCTGACCAGTAACAAATAGTAACAGAAATAGGAAAGTAATACCACAAAGCATATTGAAAAAATCTAAAAAATGTTATAGAATATGATAGATTATAATAATTATAAAGTAACTAACACAAAAGTGTAAACAAGGGACTTATTTTTAAATATTAAGAGAAAGGAGTAATAATTCAGCTATTGATGTACAAATCTTAATAACTGGATTACGTGTGACAAAATGAAAGTTATTTTATTAGATAATATAAAGGGTGTTGGAAAGAAAGATGAAGTGATTAATGCTAGTGATGGATATGCTAGAAATTTTTTATTTCCTAAAAAATTAGCGGTTGAGGCAAATCCTGAGAATATGAGCAAATTAAAAAATAAGCAAGATTCTCAGCAACACAAGAAAGACGTAGAGAAGGAAAAAGCTATTGAAATTGCTGAGAAATTGAAGAGTATCACACTAACCATAAAAGTAAAAGCAGGAGATAATGGAAGGATTTTTGGTGGTGTAACATCAAAAGAAATCTCAGAAAATCTACGAAATCAATTTAAAATAGATATTGATAAGAAAAAAATTGTTTTAAATGAAAATATCAAAAATTTAGGTACTTTTAATATTTCAGTGAAATTGTTTGAAGGGGTTACTGGAAGTTTAAAAGTTAAAGTGATAGAATAAAAAACAGTTAAGTCAAGTATCTAAAATAAAATATATTAGAAAAATGGCTTTTTGTATTTAAAGTTAAAAAAATGATTGAATTTAGCTAACAGGGGGAGTAAAGGCATGGATTTCAACAGGGTACCACCACATGATTTAGAGGCAGAGCAGGCTGTTATAGGAAGTATGTTGATAGATAAAGAGGCTGTTATTTCTGCAATTGAGACCCTCTCTACAGACGATTTTTACAGAGAGGATAATAAAATTTTATATTCTGCAATTATAAATTTATATAATAAAGGAGAACCAATCGACGTTATTACGTTAAAAGATGAACTTTCATCAATGGGAAAACTAGAGGCAGTTGGCGGTTTGGAATATATAACAGAGTTGCCTGTTAATGTTCCTTCTACTGCAAATGTTGATAAATATATAAAAATAGTTGAGGAAAAGTCATCTCTAAGAACATTAATAAAGACAGCAAATGAGCTGATTACACTAGGATATGACCCAACTCAAGAAGTAGAAGAACTTATGGATAATGCTGAAAGAAAAATTTTTAACGTCATGCAAAGTAGGGCTCAGAAGTCATATAGTTCAATAAAGGATATATTAGTAGATACCTTTGTAGAATTGGAGCAATTATATAATAGAAAAGAACATATAACTGGTGTACCAACAGGTTTTATCGATTTAGACTATAAGACGGCAGGACTTCACGGTTCGGAGCTTATATTGGTTGCTGCAAGACCAGCTATGGGAAAATCTGCTTTTGCATTGAATATTGCAACTAACGCGGCAGTTAGGGCAAAAACTCCTGTTGCAATATTTAGCTTGGAAATGTCTAAAGAACAGATGGCAAGCAGAATTCTGTGTAGCGAAGCAATGGTTGATAGTAATAAGGTTAGAACTGGAAAAGTGGAGGATGACGATTGGAGAAAATTAGCGGAAGCTTCTGGAATTTTATCTGAAGCAGGAATATATATCGATGATACTCCTGGTATTTCAATTATGGAAATTCGTGCAAAATGTAGGAAAATGAAAATTGAAAAGAATATAGGTTTAGTGGTAATAGACTATTTGCAACTTGTTCAGGGAAGCAGTAAGAGAGCAGGGAGCCGTGAACAAGAGATTGCGGAAATAAGTAGGTCTTTAAAAATTTTGGCAAAGGAGATTAATGTTCCAGTTATAGCATTATCGCAATTATCTCGTGCTCCAGAACAGAGACCCGACCACAGACCAATGCTTTCAGACCTTCGTGAATCTGGTTCTATTGAGCAGGATGCAGATATAGTTATATTTTTATATAGAGATGACTATTATAATCAGGATTCAGAGAAGAAGAATATAGCAGAAGTAATTCTGGCAAAGCACAGAGCTGGCTCTACGGGCACGGTAGAGCTAGTATGGTTAGGTAACTATACGAAGTTTGTTAATGCAGAGAAAAGATATTAATCAAGCTGAATTGTCGAAAATGTTATTTGATTGGTGGCAACTATAATAATCACTAGATATTATTGATGGTTTGTTGCAATGTAATTTAATATTATATTAAAGTAGCGTATGCTATATGATATGAATTTTTTGTGATTTCTACAATTAGCTATAATTTTCAATAATAGTGCTGGCTATCGAATTATATGTTGTAACAATAAGGAATGATAGAAGGTGAAAATATGGAAGAGAAAGTTTTACAAACAATAAAAAAGTATAATTTAATAAATGAAGGAGATGCGGTTGTAGTTGGTGTATCTGGTGGACCAGATTCAATGTGCTTATTGAATATTTTAAATGGTTTAAAAGAAAAGTTAGGAATTCAATTAATTGTCGCACATATCAATCACATGATACGTGAGGAGGCAGAAGAAGAAACACAATATGTACAAGATTATTGTAAAAAGCTAGGGATAGATTGTAATGTTAAAAGAATAGATGTATTAGAAATTTCAAATTCGGAAAAAATAGGAACAGAGGAAGCAGGTAGAAAAGCAAGATATGATTTTTTTGAAGAGGTTATGCTAAAATACAATGCTAATAAAATTGCTACGGCTCATAATGCTAATGATAATGCAGAAACCTTGCTAATGAATATATTTAGAGGTGTTGGCGTTTCCGGATTAAAAGGAATAGAACCAATAAGAGATTCTAAATACATTAGACCCTTAATAGAATGTGAGCGATATGAAATAGAAAACTACTGTGAAGTAAATGCTTTAGAACCAAGGATCGATAAATCTAATTTTGATAATATCTACACAAGGAACAAGATACGAAATATAGTTATTCCTAAAATACAATCAGAATTTAATCCTAATATTATTGAAGCATTAAATAAATTATCGTCACTTGCTAGAACAGAAAATGAATTCATCATAAGGTATACAAATCAAATTCTTGATAAAGATTTAATTATCAATGATGCAAGTTTGGAAAATATTAGTAATAATATGCTTATCATAAACTTAAGAAAATTCAACATATTAGATGATTTTATAAAAGGAAGAATTATACTACTTTCAATACAAAGGGTATTAGGAAGTACAGAGGGAATAGAAAAAATACATGTGGAGGATATAATAAAATTATGTTCTCGAAATATAGGTAATAAGTTTTTAACTCCTAATAAAAGAATAAAAGTATTAGTTAAGGCAGGAAAAATCTATTTTATAGAGCAAGAGCAGAATCATGATAGATAATATAGGTATATTACATTTTTGTTACAAAAGAAAACAAGAAGCTTGTTTCCCTAAGACTAACAAAATATGTAGAATTTTGAAATGTGAAAGTTTTATGAATTGCTTGAAATAAAAGGAAATATATGGTATATTTCTTGTATGTTTTACAATTATGTGGTATATTTCTTGTACAATAGGAAAGTAATTCAAATTTGTAGCGGGTTACTTAAGTGCTTCAAAGCAAACCGAAGATTATCTTATTTCTTGTAGATATAAAAAGACTTTTAATTAAAGTTATAACATAACAAAACATGTTAATAAAGTTTTTGTATAAGGAGGGAAAATATTGAAAAATAGTTTAAAAACTTTAACTATTTGGCTAATAATAGGTGGAATTTTCGTAATATTAATTACATCAATTATGGAAAACTCTGATAGAAAATTGTCATATTCAGAATTAGTCAAAAAAATAGAGGCTGATCAAGTTGAAAGTGTAGATATAGAATACTCTCGTGAATCGGCTATTGTAAAAATGAAAGGCGAAGAATCTGAAAAAGAAGTTAATATCCCAGATGTAGGAAGTTTTATGAAAACTATAGAAGAACCTATAAAGGATGGGAAAGTGGAAGTAAAGGAAAAATCAGAATCATGGATTATGATTTTATTTGAATTGCTAACTCCGTTTGGCTTAATAATTATATTCTTCGTATTTTGGTTTATTCTTATGAATAAAAGCCAAGGTTCTGGAAAATCTATGTCATTTGGAAAGAGTAAAGCTAGAAATATAACGGAATTGGATAAGAATCGAGTTACATTTAATGATGTAGCAGGTGTAGATGAAGAAAAAGAAGAATTGCAAGAAATTGTTGAATTTTTAAAAAATCCAAAGAAGTTTACTGATATGGGTGCAAGAATACCAAAAGGTGTTTTGTTAGTTGGACATCCAGGAACTGGTAAAACATTACTAGCAAAAGCAGTAGCAGGCGAAGCAGGAGTTCCATTCTTTATTATAAGTGGTTCAGATTTCGTTGAAATGTTCGTTGGTGTCGGAGCTTCTAGGGTAAGAGATTTATTTGAGCAAGCAAAGAAAAATTCACCTTGCATAATATTTATAGATGAAATTGATGCAGTAGGTCGTCAAAGAGGTGCTGGTGTAGGAGGAGGACATGATGAAAGAGAGCAAACCCTAAATCAATTACTTGTAGAGATGGATGGATTTGCAACAAATGAAGGTGTTATAGTTTTGGCCGCAACAAATAGACCGGATATTTTGGATAAGGCATTATTGCGCCCTGGAAGATTTGATAGACAAATTGTTGTATCAGCTCCAGATGTTAGAGCAAGAGAAGAGATTTTAAATGTACATGCAAGGAAAAAGGTGATGGGAAACGATGTTGATTTCAAAACAATTGCTAAAAATACATCAGGTTTTTCAGGTGCAGATTTAGAGAATGTTTTAAACGAGGCTGCATTACTTGCTGCTAGAAGAAATAAATCTGAAATAAATATGACTGAAATAGAAGACGCAATGGTTAAAGTAACAATGGGACCTGAAAAGAAAACAAAAGTTAGAAGCGATAAGGAAAATAAATTGGTTGCTTATCACGAGGCAGGGCATGCTGTGGTTAGTAGATTCCTACCAACTCAAGATGCAGTACACCAAATTTCGATTGTACCAAGAGGTATGGCCGGAGGTTATACTATGTATAGACCAAATGAAGATAAATCATTTATGTCTAAATCTGAGATGTTAGAGCAAATTGTTTCTTTACTCGGAGGAAGAGTCGCTGAACAGATTATATTAAATGATATTTCAACAGGTGCTAGTAACGATATTGAAAGAGCAACACAAATTGCTCGTTCGATGGTCACAAAATATGGTATGAGCAATAGAATAGGAACAATTATGTTGGGAAATAATCAAGAGGAAGTATTTTTGGGAAGAGATTTTTCACAAGGTAAAGCTTATTCTGAAGAAACAGCGGGTGTAATAGATGAAGAAGTAAAAGCAATAATAGATAATGCATATGCTACCGCAGAACAAATTTTAAGAGCAAATATAGACAAATTGCATATGGTTGCAGGTATATTACTTGAAAAAGAAAAAATTGATGGAGAAGAATTTGATGCGATTTTTGCTTAGATAGATTAATATAACAAGCTAGTATGCTAGCTTGTTATAAATTTATACAATAGGAAAGCCCATGAAGCTTCTAAAAAGTAGCTACGCAACTTGAAGTGAAAACAATTTTATTTTCAAAGAAAAGTAATTATTTCGTAGCGGGGCACATTGTGCTCCAAAAAAACGAAGATTTTTTTATTTCTTCAAATTAAAGGTGACAATAGTATTTTGAAATGTTACCAATAAAATTATTATAGGAGGTTTTAATATGCCAGATTTAAAAGGAACAAAAACAGAAAAGAATTTGATGGATGCATTTACAGGTGAGTCTATGGCTAGAAACAAGTACACGTATTATGCTAGTAAAGCCAAGAAGGAAGGGTATGAGCAAATTGCTGCTATTTTTCAAGAAACAGCGGATAATGAGAAAGAACATGCAAAAATTTGGTTTAAGTTATTGCATGATGGTGAAGTACCAACGACAGAACAAAACTTAAGTGATGCTGCCGCAGGCGAAAACTATGAATGGACAGATATGTATGCAAGAATGGCACAGGAAGCTAGGGAGGAAGGATTCGATCAGATAGCTTTCTTGTTTGACGCAGTTGGAAAAATTGAAAAAGAACATGAAGAAAGATATAAGAAGTTATTAGAAAATATGGAGGGCGGATTGGTTTTCAGTAAGGATGGAGATGCAATTTGGAAATGTAGAAATTGTGGACACATTGTAATAGGTAAACAGCCACCAGAGATTTGCCCAGTTTGTGCACATCCAAGAGCATATTTTGAAGTAAAAGCAGAGAATTATTAAGTTTTTTTGCGACAAGTGGAGCGCAACAAGGGTACGTAAAAGCTGTCTGCAACAAGGAAAAATTCCTTGTTGCAGACAGCTTTTACGTACCCTTGTCGCATGTCCGCTCGCCACACCTAAACTGCAACCAATCAGTTACTGGTCAGCCGGGGCTTTTGCAATAAGCCGTCAAAAATTAAAATTATGTAATCGCTTGCAATATATTAACATTCCGCAGA
>CAMPBM010000032.1 GCA_946637865.1 uncultured Lachnospiraceae bacterium
AGTTATAATAACTCTTGTGTTTACCAAACACGAGAAATAATGTGATCATTTGGGTCATTAGCTCAGGTGGTAGAGCACTTGACTTTTAATCAAGTTGTCCGCGGTTCGAATCCGCGATGGCTCACCAAGTCTAGGATTTAAGTAATAGCTTAAATCCTAGAAAATTAATTTATAAAATATGGCCCGTTGGTCAAGCGGTTAAGACATCGCCCTTTCACGGCGGAGACATGGGTTCGATTCCCGTACGGGTCACCAATTTTAATAATAATGCCACTTTAGCTCAGTTGGCCAGAGCACCGCACTTGTAATGCGGGGGTCCTCAGTTCGAATCTGAGAAGTGGCTCCATATAAAGGTCAGTAGTCTTGATAAAGTCTTGATTACTGGCTTTTTTTATACAATAGGAAAGATATAATAATTTAAAGGAGTGAGTGAATATGAACAAAAGTAAAACAATTATTATAACAGGGGCTTCAAGAGGAATAGGAGCTAATATTGCTATAGAATTAGCAAATTGTGGGCATAATGTTATTTTAAATTATAATAAATCAGAAGATAGAGCTACCCAAATAAGAGAGGAATTGTGCAAGGAAGGAAAGAATATAGATATTTTTAAGGCAGATGTATCTAAAAGAGATGAAGTTAAGAAGTTAATAAATTTTGCTCTCGAAAAATATGGGAAAATTGACGTACTTATAAATAATGCAGGAATTTCACAAATAAAACTATTTACAGAAATAACGGATGAAGACTGGGATACGATGATTCAAACCAACCTAACAGCAGCGTTCTATACAACCCAAGAAGCAGTTACAAGCATGATTAATAACAAAAGTGGATGTATAATTAATATATCTTCAATTTGGGGAAAAACTGGTGCATCTTGCGAAGTACATTATTCTTCAGCCAAGGCAGGACTAGATGGAATGACGAAGGCATTAGCTAAAGAATTGGGACCATCCAATATTAGAGTTAATAGTATAGCACCAGGAATAATAAATACAGAGATGAATTCACAATTATCTAAGGATGATTTTGAAAACATAGCCGAGGAAATCCCATTACAACGAATAGGTTATCCACATTCTATAACAAAATGTGTAAAATGGTTAATGGAAGATGATTATACAACAGGTCAAATTATAGGTATAAATGGTGGATGGAATATATAAATAGTGCAACAGAGGGACGTAGGAATTGTCTTTAACAGGTTCACCATTGTTAAAGACAATTCTTACGTCCCTCTGTCGTACTAATAATTAATTAATTTTTATTTTTTTCGTTAATAACATTCCTTTTATAGTTACCAGAAAGTAGCTTAGGAATATATGCGAAAAATTTAAAAACGGTTTCCTTAATTTTTTTTGTCCAATAATTAAAACCAGCTGGAACAACAGCTATTGCAGTCTCGTTTATAAGACTTTTATTATTTTTGTCATTTTCTAAATTAGAGGTTTTACTATGAGTAGTGGTAGAGGTATTTTCTTCTGTTTTAGAGGAGATGTTGCTTAAGTCAGAGATATTAGTATTAGGGGCAATTTTTCGATTAAAGTTTTTTCCAAAAATTGTAAAACTATTTTTCTTATTAGGCTGTATATTGTTATTTAAATTCTTTTCAATATTGAATATATAATTCTCTCCAAAGTTATTATCCCATTCGTTATCTTGGTTTTTAAAACAGAAATTTAAAGTATCAGTTGAAGGCAAATCTAATTCGACTTGGTAACCTAGATCCGTCTTAGTCATTTCTAGTTCGTTTACATCATTCCAATTTTCTCCATATCCATAGTGAAGGTATACTTTATCATTATCTCTTTCGTAGAACATTCCTGTATAGGATATCTTTACTTTTGTGTTTTCAATAAGCTTATCGGTATTAAAATATACATCTTTTATTAATTCCATACTATCGCTCCTTTTTAATCTTTTGATTTTACTATATTATATTATTAAAAGCCTTGTAATTCAAGTTTTTTTTAAAATAGTTTTGCATCTATAAGTTACAATGTTACAGTTTGTTACTGGTCATCCATTATTGGACGTCTTATTGCAAAAGCCATGAATTGTACACTATAATTATAACACATGTAGTTACTACTATAAAAAATAAAATATCTAGTCACTACTAGACCATGATGCACAATTTGACATTTTACATAATATATGGTACACTTACATTAGTATACTGTTTGAAGACGGTTTCTAAAATTATTATTTTAAGGAGGTAGTTATTATGACTACAAGCATCATTAAGCGTTTACGGGAAACCACAATAAAAAAGATAGCATTATCTTTTTTAACACTTATGGTATTTGTTTGCTGTGTATCTTGCGGTACGACAAAAACCAATTTCTATATCACACCTACACTTATACCATATGAAGAAGACAAAGGCGATAATGACATTCTTGCTGATGCGACAGAACCCTCAGAGGAGCAGATGAAAATCTGTAAAAGTGTTGTAGAAGAGATATCTAAGGTTTATGAAATATCTAAGGGCATTGCAGAAATTAAATGCTTGCCTGAGGAGAATTTTATGCCTATATCGACCATCGATTGGCCAGCTATGTATGACGCTAGATTAAATATCCTTTTTATTTCTACAAATTTCGATATGAATGGAGTACCCTGCTTCTGTCATGAGTATTTTCATTATTTATCTGATAATGGTGATGATGGACTATCAGGCATGATGAATATGTTTGACAATGGAAACGATAGATATTTAATTGGAAATGCTCTGGATAAAGGTATAGCTGAGTATTTTTCAAGTAAAGTGAATTTAAATCTACAGAATTCATATATGTATCAAAATGATTATCAATATGTATATGAATATGAAAAACATGTTGCAAGTGAACTTGCCATTATATTTGGAGAAGATAAATTATGGCAAGCATTTACAACAGGAGATTTTGAAAGCTTGAAGACAGATTTTAACCAAAAGGTTGAAAATTATTATAATCCAGAGAAAATTGAGAACATAGAGCTAACTCCGTTTGACGTTCTTCAATCTGTCCTTGACAATCATCAACACTCTATAGAATCTTTTTACTCTACATCAGAGGAGCACGGTTTGAATGTTGCAATGAAGGATTTTGCTAGCAACATTAATTGCATTGAAGAAATGTTATTCAACTACTCTAGCAAATCAAGTTGTACAGAAAGCTCTATAAATGAAGTAAATGAATTTCTCACAAATTCATCGGGTTACTTTAGTTATCGATCTCTTACTTATATAAGAGAAATTTGGGGAATACGTGACTTTTAAATTTTGACGAAATACACAGTATAAGAAAAAAACCTAGCTTTGCTAGGTTTTTTTCTTATACAATAGGAAAGTAATCACTTCGTAAAGGGGTACATTATGCTCCAAAGAAAATCGTTGATTTTTTTATTTGTATTATAGTAAGGAGAATAATTAAAAGGAAGAAATAGATAATTTGCAAGAAAGTATTGTTGATGAGGTATCAACAGAAAAAACATACTTAACTACTAGAAAGAAAATTGAAGAATTATTAAAATTTCTTAGTTGATAGATTGCTACAGGTCAGTCATTTTTTCTGAGTAGTGCAATATAAGAATTATGTAAGCGATTACATAATTCTTATATTGGATGGCTTATTGCAAAAGCACCAAGGCTGACCTGTAACGATAGATTTGCATATTTAGGAGATAGAATACTGCAAAGATGGTTGCTTCCGTAGGAAGAAGAAAAAAGTATATTATCAGTGAAAAAAATGACATATAAATTTAATAAAACGCATAGTGCGTAAATCCGAAAGAGTAAAAGCTTTTTAGTAAAAATAGGTATATTGAAATTAGTTTAAATATATGGATATAATTTAGCTAGTAAATTGTTACTGTCGAACAGTAACAATAAATTTAGGAAAGGAGAGAGTAAGGGAAGATGTTAAAAAGAAGAAAAATAGCAATAACGGCAGTATTGCTTATGATTTTATATTGTATGCTATTTTCTGGGTTGACTTCGTATGCAGATGAAGCAACAAATGACCCCATAATCACTGAGGCAGGAGAGTTAACTATTGTGGCAACTAGGAGTGATTTTAAGATACCAAGTGTTGTAAATGGTATTACGGTAAAGAAAATTGTTAAGGTATATGCATTGCCAGATTTAACAGTGACTTCGGTTGAGATTCCTGATACTGTGGAGGAAATTGGGGATGAGGCTTTTATGAATAATACCGACAGTGTTATATACGGTCGTATAAGGTTGTGGAGTTTAAATTTACCAAATTCTGTGAAAAAAATAGGGAATAAGGCATTTGGGTGGAATGGTATTACAGAATTAACAATACCAGATTCTGTACAAGAGATAGGTGACATGGCTTTTGCATATAATAATATAGGGAAAATAGCAATTCCTAATACCGTGCAGAAGTTAGGAAAAGGAGCATTTGAGGGTAATAAAATAATTGAAGCAACGGTTTCAGCAAAAAACATAGGAGATGATGCATTTAGATTCAATCAAATTCAAACCTTAGAGATAACGAATTCGGTGGAAAAGATGGGTAAAGAGATGTTTGCTTATAACAAATTGACTGAGTTAACATTGCCAGATTTTTTTAAAGTAATACCTTATGGGGCATTTAGGGGGAATGAAATAGTTAGCTTAACTATACCAAATTCCGTGGAAAAAATAGAATGTGCAGCCTTTGATGGAAATAAAATTACAGAATTAACAATACCAGCTTCTGTAAAAGAAATAGAAGATGGAGCATTTGCTTCAAATTCTATAGAAACGCTTAAGTTTCTAGGAACAGTTGATGAAATGGGTGATTCTGTTTTTGCATCAAATATGATAAAAAATGTAGAATTACCAAATAAATTAAAAGTAGTTCCATCTACACTATTTGCTGATAATAAATTAGAAAGCGTAATAATTCCAGATGGAGTTGAAGAAATTGGATATGGTGCATTTGCTTCAAATAAAAACAATCTTACAGATGTAAAAATCCCAAGTTCTGTTAAGAAAATTGAAGATTATGCATTTGGTGGAGGAAATAAAATAAAATCTGCAACTATACTAAATGCAAAAGCAGAAATAGGTGAAAAAAGTTTTTACTTAGGTAAGAATGACAATGATATTCCAAATATAGAAAAACTATATGGCTACAAGTGGTCAACAACCGAAGAATATGCAACAAAAAACAATATTCCTTTTGAACCATTAACAGATATTGAAATAAAGGGAATTAAATACAAAATAGATTACAATACTAAAAAACTAACCATAACAGGAATAACAAGTAAAGCTGATATAGAAAAAAACTATCCATATGGTTTATCAATTTCAGAAACTGTAGACATAGGAAATGAAAAATGTACGGTTTCAGCAATTGCAGACGAAGCATTAAAAGATTTGCCAGTTAAAAAGATATTAATGCCAGATACTATAGAAACAATAGGGAAAAAAGCTTTTGCAAATAATAAAATTACGGAAATGGTGTTATCAGAAAAATTGAAGTCTATTGGAGACAATGCATTTGAAGATTGTACTCAATTAAATTGGATATATATACCAAAATCAGTAAAAACTATTGGACAAAGTCTTTTCAAGAACAATACTATAGTAAAGGTATACTGTTATAACGACTCGGTAGCAAAAACATCTGCAGAAAATGCAGGTAGACCTATTTATGAAGTTGACAAACCATACCCTGGAGAGGGAACAGGCGACTGTGCTGTAGATGGTATAGTATACAGTTTAAATAAAACAGATAAAACTGCAGTAGTAGGTGGATTAAAGGATGATGTAACACGTAAGATTTTTAACAATTTTAACCATGTAACAATACCAGCTCAGATTAAAGTAGGGTATCAAACCTATAAAGTTAAAGGCGTAGGACCAAATGCAATAAGTGATGAAAATATAAAAACATTAACTATAGAGGATGAAGTAGAAATGCTAGGTCTGAAAGCATTTAAAGGATGCTCAAACCTTAAAAAGGTAGATATGCCTAAAAGTATGACATACATAGATATAGAAGCTTTTGCAGAGTGCTATAAACTAAAGGAAATAAATATTGCTGAAGGTGGAGATTATACTTATAAGGATGACATACTATATTGTAAAAATAAAGGAGAGATACCATTTGCTAATAGAGAATACATCTTTTGTGGATTCCTTGCTCCACATACAAATGAAGCTGGGAATGCTATCCGTGAATATACTATTGACAAAGAGACTGTATCTATAATAGAACCAAGATCATTTGCTAATTGTAAAACTATAGAGTATCTTGAAGTACCTGATCATATATATATAGTGGAAGGTGCATTTGATGAAATAAAAGAGCAGGTAGTAATTAGAGGATATCAAGGAAGTTATACATATCACTATGCAGATAGGCATGGAATTAGGTTTGAATGCATAGGAATGTCATATGCGCTAGCCTTTTGGGGTGAATACACTTACAGTTTTACTAATGACGAGGAGAATTTTGGAAATACATATAATATAGGATTTTTAAGAAACTATGTTGAGAATAGTATCTACGAAAGTGTAAGTGACGACAATGATGAATGGAAGGGTGCTTGTTTTGGTATGGCAGCAACTTCAGACCTATTTGGTGAGAAACTGTTGTCTAGTAGTGCTTGGACTGATGGAGATAGATATATGGTAGATCCATATAATTACAGTGCTCCTATAGAAAATGAAAGATTGGGATACTTAATAAATTTCTATCAAATACTTCAAAGGTATTTAAAAAAAGGAGAAAATTCAATTTACACAAAAATGGGATTAAGTTTAAAGCCACAAGCCTTATGTGAGAAACTAGATGAATTTTATTTTGACGAAGTTTATGACAGAATTATATGTAGTATTAATAGCAATGGTGTGAATACTAAAACTCACACAGTACTGATTATGGGCAAGCCAGAACAGTTAAGTGAGGAATTCAAAAAGAATCATAATTCGGAATTTTCTAATTATGCTTATAGAATAGAAATATACGATCCAGATAGAATATATGCGTCCTATATATATATATCAAACGATTATACAACAGCAACTATAGGAGATATAAATACTGTACAGTTGGAGGGCACAGAAAGTATAAGTTCGGTAGATTTGTATGTGCTAAATGAAGATGAAAATAACGTATGGTCAGTAGAGGATTTAATATCAAAAAATGAAAAAGTAAAAGTTACATCTGATGGAGTGACTATAAAAAGTAAGTGGAGTCATCCAGTAAGAATATCTAATAAAGATGGTATGGATGTTATAATCGATAAACTTTCAAAACTAGATGGTGATTTACCATGTGAGACTGACGAAGTAGAATACTCAAATGCAGGTATATCAGACACACAAGAAGAAATTGATGAAAATAGAAAAGTCGAAATACTATTAAAAGATGAAGACTGGTACAAAGCAGAAACTGTAAATGATACAGATCCATTAGATGTAAGCATATTATTTAAAGATTCATATATGACAGCTAAAACAAAAGCAGGTGGAAAAGCAATATTCGAAAACAAGAAATCTGTACTTCTAGCAAACCCATCTGGACAAGAATTTGAAACAAAATTAACATTAAACGACGAATTTGTTACATTACCTTGGTATACAATAACAGCTTCAGGAAAAGATGCAACTGAATTGAAACTAGAGATGACAGAAGAAGGAGTAGTTATTTCAGGAGATAATTTGGAAAATATAACTGTAAAAGGAAATAATACAGAAGATGTTGCAGAATTAAACGTAAGTACAAAACGAAATAAAATATTAATAAAAGCTGATAGTGAGGAAACAAATTTAATAGCATATGTAGATAAAGATGGTGATGGAACATTTGAAACACCTTTGGTTTTTGTTGAAGAAAAGAATTTAGCTATAGATGATACTGATGAGAATACAGAGAATAATTATGAAAGCAAATTTGAGAAAATTGAAAATGAAGAATCAAACGAAATTACAAAAAATAATCAAACAGCAAATGTAGAAAAAAATGCACAAACAGGTGATAGTATAGTATTTGTAGTAACAGCTTTTATAATGGCAGTAGTATGTGTAGTATTTTTAGAATTAATGTACAAATTTAATATGTAGAGTAAATATAAAATGGAGTGAGAGCATTAAGAGTATTCTTCACTCCGTTTTAGATTTTGGATGTTGTTTCCAAAATCTATTAAATACAAGTATTTTACAATATATCTTTGAGAAGTATGATATGCTTCTTTACGAAAGACTTGCAGTTGAATTGTAATGTTATGTGTTAATAAAAAATTAATTTATAAAAGTTGAAAAACAGAGAAGGATTTTATTAAAGAAGGAGAAAAAATGAAATTAATATTAGAAAACATGAGAAAAAGCTTTGGAAAGAAAGAAGTATTAAAGAACGTAAATTTCGAGTTCGAAGAGGGAAAGATATATGGACTTTTAGGAAGAAATGGCGCAGGAAAGACAACTTTATTCAATTGCATAAATGAAGACCTGGCATTGGATGATGGAGGTTTTTGGTTACAAGAGAATGAAGAAAAATTGAAAGTTAAATCAGAAGATGTTGGATATGTACAATCTGTACCATATGTACCCAAATTCCTAACAGGTAGAGAGTTTTTAAAATTTTTTATAGATATAAATAAAGATAGAGTTAAAAATTTAAAGACAGAGGACGAATACTTTGACATTATTAACATTGAAAAAGAAGATAGGGACAAATTGATAAATGACTATTCGCTTGGTATGAAAAACAAAATGCAAATGATTGTAAATATAATGTTTGATTCAAAAATCTTATTATTAGATGAGCCACTTACTTCGCTTGATGTTGTGGCGTCTGAAGAAATGAAAGATATTTTAAAAAAAATAAAGGAAAATCATATAATAATATTGTCTACACATATTATGGATTTAGCGGTAGATTTATGTGACGAGATTGTACTACTAAATAATGGCGTTATGGAAAATGTCGATAGGAACAATCTAGATGATAGTAACTTTAAAGTAAAAATAATAAATGCTTTAAAGGAGGAAAACTAATGGTTAAGACGTTCATAACAGCGGTGAAATTAGAAAATGCATGTAGAGTAAATAAAATGCTAAATTCGATAAATAAGTTAAAGAAAAACAGCAATAATAGTTCAAATACTAAACGAACAAGTAAATTAGTAAAGGTGACGGTGGGTATATTAACTACTATAAAATATATTGTTGAACTTTTTGGAAGTAAGATGCTAGCATTATTCTTAATCTATGGAGCACTACAAGGTGCACAAGGTGAAAATATTTTTCCTGTAGGTACAAATGCATTTTTTCATATATTTTTATTTAGTAGTATAGTTGAATGCTTTGCTCGGGTCGAACCTACTAGATGATGGAGAGAACACGTACTATGCTATTGCTTTGCTAAAGATGGATGCAAAAAAATATGTGCTTTCGACATATTATTGGAAAATGCTTTCACGATTTATAAGTTTTGTGGTAGTATTAATTGCTTTCAGAAATGTTATGGGTATCCCAATTTTTGTATGTATTTTGTATAGTATTTTTAATGTAATGCTAAAAACAATTTTTAATTATTATAGAATAAATGATTATAAGAAAAACAAAAACACTATGGCAAAATCAATAGGGATTGTTGCAGTTCTATGTTACCTGCTAGCAATTCTACCTCCTACATTTAAATATACAGTGCCTTTATACATATTTGAAATAGCATGTGCTATTGTAATTCCTTATGGAATATATAGCTTCTATAAACTGTCTAAATTTGACAATTATTATAAAATGTATAAAGACTATTTAAACCCTGAGTCAAAATCAGTAGAGAATAAAATGAAAGCCTTCAATAATAAAGTTCATAATCAAATCAATGCAGAGAAAACAGTAGGCAATAAAAAAAGTGGGGTAAAATACTTAAATTCGTTATTCGCTGTGAGATATAGAAAAAAAATCTATTTTAGTATGATTTTAAAAACGATAATTGTATTATTTGGGTATATTGCTATGATTTTATATATTAAAGATTCAACCTTAAGTTTTTTTGTTATATATTTTTTGGTTTTGGCAGGAACGTATGGTATGGTTAATGCTAATGCGAATAATATGTCGTTATCTTGGTTTGAGAATTGTGATTATGCAATGTTAAGGTTTAAATCGTATCGAACTAGAAAAAATGTTATTAAGCTATTTTGGGAACGTTTCATTTTCTTGTTAAAAATAAATATTTTACCAGTGTTAGTAACGTCAATTGGTGCTACCATTTTGTATAGAAATACTGAAGAAAGCAAAGATATAGTGAGTTATTTATTGATGTTTGGGTTGGGAATTTTTATATGTATTAATGTAGTATTGAGTGTATTATTGATATATTACATTATTCAACCAAATTCGTATAATGATAATATGAAAAAAGCTGTACAGGATCCAGCTTATCAGCTTTTTTCAATGGTTCATTTAACTTTTAATATGATTTTTTTTATGATTCCAATGCTACTTAATTTACCTATTTCGGTGATAGGAACAGTTTTGGTGATGTTTACTATTATGCATCTGTTAGTAGGTGGGGTTGCTATATCTAAGTTTGCAACAAAAACCTTTAGAGTAAAGAATAGGTAGTCAGCCTTGGTGCTTTTGCAATAAGCCGTCCAATATAAGAATTATGTAATCGCAAAAAAACATATTAACATTCCGCAAACTTGCTGGCTCGGCTTTATCAAAAAGCAAAAGGAATATATGATGTCGTGTAAGGTTTCAATACAGTTTATTCCTTTTGCACTTTTTGACAAACCTTGCCAAACTGCGCGTTTAGGGCTCCATTGTTAATATGTTTTTTTGCTCTTACATAATTCTTATATTGGACTACTCAACTATAATGGCTGACCTGTAACCACTAGTTTCCACAATATTACAAAAAATAAAAATTAATACTTGACTTTTGTATATAATAAGATGTATAATAGAAATTGCTTAATGCAACACATAAAAGGGTGATTAGCTCAGTTGGTAGAGCAGCTGACTCTTAATCAGAAGGTCCGGGGTTCGAGACCCCGATTGCCCACCATAGATATGATAGAGGGATTTAATTCTCTCTATTTTTTTGTGTGAGATTGGGATGGAGATTTGAAATTTGGGACGGAGATGAAATTGGGGACAGACTTTTTTAAATTGGGGACAGCAATAAAAGACGTTTTTGTTTTTATAACGTCTGTCCCCAATTTCAAAATCTCCGTCCCCAATTTTAAAAAAATCTCCGTCCACAATTTCCACAATTTCCACAATTTCAACCCCAAAAGACCTACGGCTTCACGATTTTCAAAGAAGTATATTAATCTTAAATAAAAATACAATTCAATAATGAAAAAAATGTAACATAAATGTAAAAAACACTGTAACTCTAAAATTCCGTAAAAAAACACTAGAAATAGTAATATAAATGTAATTTGACTTCCTAAAAATAATGTCTAAAATAGAAAGCAAAAGAACAAATTGAAAGGAGAAAAATTATGGGAAGAGGGAAAGGTTTTTTAGGAAAAGTTGTAAGCATCCTAGTAATAATGATACTTCTAGTTATAGCACTTTTGAATGCAATTACTCCTATTAAATTTTTTAGAAGTGAAAACCAGGTTGAGAATGGCTTCGATGACGTAGCAGAAGTAAAATACACTGGACAAGTAACTGGCTGGCGCGATCGTGTTTTTGGTTATCCATCAAGATTAGGTAGACACTATGATGTGTGGTACCCAGTTTATGGTATGGGATGGTATGAGCAAAAGTGGCTATTCGAAGATTCAAAAAATGAATACAACGATTTATATTGTATAGAATCTGGTGAAACTCACGCTAATACATATAACATATACGATTTGTATAGTTTTAGCGATGATTCTTCAAAAATAACTCAATATTTTGGAAACATGGAAAACTATAGACATTTTATGTGGATTCTTGAAAATATGTATACAACAAATACAAGCAACCAAACAGATATTGAGAAAAATTTAATAGATAACAAATTATGCAAGCTAGATGAAAATGCTAGAACTTATTACGATAAGATGTTAGGCGAATTAAAAACACATTTTGGAACTGAAAGTAATTCTGTTGCATTACCATTATATATTACAGGAACTAATGGACAACAACCAGAAGTTTCAGAATACAATGCTAATGTAAGAGATACACTTATAAAATTAGTACAGAACTACATTTTATTACAGTATGCTAGACAAGATAATTCAAATGAAATGTACAATGGTCAAGTAAATGAATTGTATGGAGTTCCAGTTTTAGATTATCGTGAAGATGGATACAACGTTTTTGATATAGAAAAATTTGATGATAATACTAACAATAACCATACAGAAATAGGCAATTCAACTAATATAAAGAAATTTGCGTATGTACTAGCAAATTACTTAATAAACAAATATGATAGTAATAATTATAACCTTAATAAATTTAAAGGTTTCTATGATAATGGATATGACGGAAAAGTTGTTATAACACAAGCCTCAGATGCGAAATATGATAGTGAATCTGGAAAAGTAGGACCATATACAATTAAAAACTACTATGGATTTTCATCAATATTGAAATCTGTAAAGTATGGAGATCAAGCAATAGATTTAGATAAATGCAAAGTAATAGATGAAAATGGAGAGGAATTCAGTCTACATGCTGGTACGTCGGCGTTTGATAACAATGAAAGAAAATTCTATATTCAATTACCAAATGAAGTTTCTTTAAATGATAATAAAACATTATCAATAGAGTTCTTTAACGACTATGGTGAAGTTCCAAAAGCTTCAATATATGTTCCAGCAGATAACACTGTACACCCTCAAATAGTAGTTAATGTACAAAGAAATCATGAGTCTGAAAGAAAATTATTTACTATAAATGTAGAAGGTGATATAGCATTAAAGAAATATATATATAAAGTAGGAGACACTACTGTAGACTCAAGGTTAAGTGAAATAGATACTACAGGGCTTGACCAGAAAACCTCTACAGATGCAAAGTACAAAATGAGAAAGAGTCCAGTAGATGTTAATTTGGGTGACAAAATACTATATAGAATTCAAATGTTTAATGAGGGCAATGTAGACGGTAGAGCAAAAGAAATAAAAGATTATTTACCTAGTGGACTAACTTATTTAAATGCATATACAGATTCAAATAAAGAGAATGTTATTTCTGGTGTAACTGTAAACACAAAGGGAAATATAGTAACTATTCCAAACCCAAATGAAAATATGATGCCAAAATACAAAGAGGGTGGAGAGCAAGAACTAATAAGCAACTCACAAAGCATATATGTAGAGTGTCAAGTTACAGGATTATTTGATGGAGCATATACAAATGTTTCAGAAATAACAAAGTATGACTTCGAAATAGGTGAAGATAAAGATTCTACAGGAGAAAACTGGAATATAAGTGTAGCTACAAAAGATAATAATGGATATATAACAAGTATAGACACTGATTCTAATGAATGGAAAAATTATAGCAATAACCAAGATGACAAGGTAAGCAGTACCGATTCTGAGTATTTTGTTGGACAAGAAGATGATGATGATTTCGATAAGATAGTTGTTAAAAAGTTAGATTTAGCACTTACTAAAAAAATTAATGCAACATATTCTGATGGTCAGCTAATAGAGTTAAAAGTAGGAGATGTGTCTAAAGATAAAGAAGAAATAAGTGGAATAGAAGAAGTAAAGAATAATACAAGAACTCCTCATACTTTAACGTATACCATGAACAAAAAGCTTGCAGAGGTAACTAGAGGAGATGTAATAGTAAGTACAATTACTATTTATAATGAAGGAAATGTAAATGGTGCTGTACTAGAAGTTACAGATTTTATACCTAAGGGACTAGAGTTTAACAAAGCTGTAACTGAAGAATTAAATGAAGGTTTGGGTATAGAATCATATACAGAAGCAAATTCAACTGTAAAAGTAAAATTCAATGATTGGAAAGTGTTAAATGCAATAAGCGAAGAAAACGAGGTAGATAAAATATCATTCAAACTTGCATTTACAGTATCAAGCAATGCAGAGGGAAATATAATAAATTCTGCAGCTATAACAAAGTATGGATATAAGACCTCAGATGATGAGTTACCTGTAATTGAAGCAAATAAAGCTGGTCAAATTGATGTAGACTCTGAACAACAAATACCTAATAAAAATACATTGATAAATAAACATAGAGCTAATATGAATTCAGTAAACAGAGATAATAATTCAACGGAAGTTGATAAGAGTAATATAGATGTAGAAGATGATGATGATGCCGATGGAGTATATGTTCCTGTTGAAAAACATTTCGATTTATCTTTAAGAAAATACATTAGTCAAATTGGAAACAATACATATAATAGAGCTCCAGAAATAACAGATTCTTCAGTACAAGCTTTAGAACGTACAGGAACTGCAGAGTATTACCATAAAAAGAATAAACTATATGCGGCTAAAGGCGATTTAGTAACTTACAAAATTAGAGTGTATAATGAAGGTCAAGTTGTAGGAAATACACAAGATTATGCAGGTAGAGCAACCCAAATAAAAGATTACTTACCAGATGGAATTGAATTTGTAGAATTAGAAGAAGAATATAGAAGTGATTGGGACGCTACTTTAGATGGAAATGTTATAACATTTAGTATAAAAAATGGAAATGAAAAAATCCTACAACCAGGTTCTATAGACTCTTTGGCAGGATTAAGCAATCAAGAAGATGGTGCACAATATTATCAAGAAATAGGAATAGAGTGTAGGGTAGTTGGAAGAGATATAACTCCAGAAAATGCTGGAGATGCAGTAGTAATGACTAATAGAGCAGCTATAACAGAGTATGAAGTTTATGATGAAAATAATACTATTGTAAATGGTGTAAATGATAGAGACTCTGTAGCAGACGAATTAGATTCAAGTAAATTAGATGATTGGTACAAAAATACAGTAGAGAATGAAAGTAACCCAGAGATATATTATCCAGGCCGTAAGGGTAATCAGCCAAAAGGCGAAGAAGAAGATGATAACGATTTCGATACTGTATACATTTCAAACTATGTAATTAGCTTGAATAAGCATTATGGTTCATCAAAATTATACGATGGTAGCGATACTTTGAAAGGAACTACTTTTGAAATAAAGAAATACAGCTATTTAGAAGGAGAATCAAATGCTATTCCAACAAGTGGTGTTGTTGATTTGGATGATTTTGAAAATGCAGTACATGATAATGGATATGCTTCATATTATTCTAGTATACCATCAAGTGAAAATGGATATGATGTATATATTATAAAGGAAACACAAAACATAGAAGGTTATAATGATTATTTAGCAGATAAATATATTAAAATAACTCTAAAACATGAATCTGGTCTTATGAAAATAGTGAAGACAAATGAAAATGATTTTGAAGTTTATAATAATGATGATCAATACATAGAGTATAACGAAAGCGATACAAACAGTCCATACAAATATGTAGATGTAAGAGCACTTGGTGTGGCTGATAATAGTAATGCTAGTGGAGCGTTTATAATAGATATAGATAATACTAGTAATTATAAGTTAAAAATTGGTAAAAAATCTTTATCAACCTATATTGGTGAAAAGTCAGATTATATACCAAGTGATAAAGACTATCTAGCTAATGCAAGTTTCGAAGTAAAACAATACTTAAATGTTTCAACTTTAGGACTTTTAGAAACTAGAGATTCTGGTGGACAATATGAGTATATTACGGAAGATGAACTTGAAGCATTAGAGCAAAGTTCAGATACTTTGAAGGTAGAATCAATTAAGGATGAAGCATTAGGATTAGAATTTGCTGGAAATGAAGAAGTAGAAATTACAAATACCAGCACAATAGATTTATATAAAATAACAGAAGAAGATGCACCAGAAGGATATGCAGTAGAAAGTAAACCTATTTATATAAAAATACACAAAGGAATAGAAGCTAATGGTAAGTTAGGAATTACAAGAGTTGAAGTTTTAACCTATAACTCAGAATTTAATAGATTTGAAAATATTACCGCAGGTGGAACACTAGATGGTGTTTACAGAAGAATAGATGCTCCAGGATTATGGGCGTTTAACTCATTCCCTGGTCAAAGATTCAGAATCGACTTTGACAAAGAAAATAACACAGTAATATTCACAAAAGCAAATCCAGTTAAAACAGGGGATTATAAAATATTAATAAACAAAAAAGAAAAAAATAAAACCAATTCATTAGAAGGTGCCGTATTTACAGCAGAAGGACCAGCTAGTGCAAAAATACAAGAAGTTACTACAGACGGAACATTTCAAGCAAAAGAAATAATATCAAACAGCATAACTAATGAAAATGTTGGGGAAGACAAAAAAGATATATATACTATAACCGAAACAAAAGCTCCTGCAGGATATTTCATGCTAAAAAATCCAATAACTGTTGAAGTAGAAAACAAAAATAATAGTGGAAATAGTGGTTATGAGGTAAATAAATTTATCGTAAATAACGAAGAAGTAACAAGCGAAGGAATAACAATAACAGGAGTAGAATTAGAGGGAACAGATAAAACTGTATCGATAACTGCAACAGCAAGTAATAAAACCTTATCAATAGTAGTTGAAAATGAAAAAATTCCAGAACCAGAAATTCACAAAGGTGTAAAAACTGTGGAAAACCAAGATTCAGGATATTATTACGAAGACCTAGTATCTGGAAAAACATATGAACCAGATGAATTAAAAAGAGTAGTACATGATTG
>CAMPBM010000033.1 GCA_946637865.1 uncultured Lachnospiraceae bacterium
TTGTATTAAATAACAATATTGACGAACTAATAAGTAGTATGAAAGATAATAATATAATTTTATAAATAGGATGGTGTGAAATATTGGATAAATATATTATAGTAACAACTTTGTGCAATAAAAAAAGACTTTATTAACCATAATAAAATCCCAATCATCGACTATAACAATATTTATTTTTATATTTTTGAGTTGGAACTTTGATATTCATATTAATTGATTTTGGAACATCATATCTAACTTTTAGTTCTTTATTTAATACTAAATTACCATTTTTATTAGTATGATAAACACCTAAATTCCACTTTGCAAAATCGTAATCTGAAATGTAACCAGGTTGTGTAGATAACTTGTACACATCCTTTGCATGCTGTGCTTGTAATTTCTCATATTCTTCTCTATCAGTATTTGATTTCTTTGGTCTATTATAAGTTTCCCAGTACTCTTTTTGATATGCTTTTGCATTTTCCAAAGATTGTTCATGTTTCTTCTTTTTAAAATTAGTAATTCTTGAATCAGCATTTACTATCTTTGAAACAGTGCCTTGTTTTACATTAAATTCTTCAGCAATTTGCTTTTGATTTTTTCCTTGACTGAAATAAGCTTCTTTTATTTTATCTTTTATCTCTCCAGATAATCTACTCATTTGTGTTCCTCCTTTCTTCAAAAATTTATTTATTTTTGGAATATTTTTCATTTGCATATTTTAAAACCCACTTCTTCTAAGGACTTTAGCTGATTTTCCAGCCTTTTCCTTAGTGTTGACTAAGTCTTTCTTCTGCTATATAATACTAATAACTTAAATTAAGTATGAGGCTTAATTGTTATTAGTAGCAATAACTTACATATTAACTGTATATAATGTTTAATGTAAAATTGCAATACATTTTACAATATTTTTAGAAAAATTTTTGAGTTGGATTATGATTAAAGAGAAAAATCCTAATTTTAAAGGACTTTGGGTAAAATATTCAGATTATGAAATTGTAAAAGTTAATAATGAATTCTATATTAAACCAACCAAAAAGGCAGAGTATTCTTCTTATGATGTATTTGATTATGAAAAGGAGATACTAGTTGACTTCTTGTACATTGGTAGAGAAGTTAATAACTATGAGTTTGGAAATAGTGATATTCAATGCGATTTAATGAGTACAGAGGAGAAATATCAAAACTTAGTTTTAGACTTTGTAAAGAAATATGGCTTATTAGGAGATTTAACTTATCCATTAGTAAATTCAGATATAGTTAATTCTGGAGAAGTTTTTGTAGAGCAAAATCATAAGATGATTAAATATGATGTAAATGAATATGTTAAGCCATTTTTTGCAGATAATAAAGATATTCAAAACATAGACTTTGCAAAAGGTGTAAATGAAGAAATATCAGAGTATATCTATAATGATAATCCAAATGGTCAGCCATATACTCAGATAGACAGAAACAAAGATTATGATTTAGTATTTTCAAGAGAATATTCTGAGAAAATTGCAAGAATTTTGTTATATGCAAAACTAATGTATTCTGTTTTCTCATCAGCAGAACAAAGCTTATGGACTGAAAATGAGGATAAAAAGGCTATTTATCAAATGCATGCAAGAGATTTTGCATCAAACAATGTTACTGCATCATTATTCTTTGATAACAATGATAACGGGAAAATATATTTAGACTGGAATTTCAATTCATTAAAACAAGCAATAGAATTAATATTTGCGTTTAATGAAAGCAATGACAGAAAAGAAGTTAAGATTTGTAAACATTGTGGAAAGCCATTTATAGCTAAGAATTTGAATGCAGAATATGATACTGCTAGTTGCAGGAATGTGGCTAATGTTTATAAAAATAGAGCAAAGAATAGAAAATAAGGAAAAGGAGGGAAGTGTATGGAAAATGAAGAAAAGAGCTTAATTATAAAAGATGATAATAATGAGGTAATTGATATAGAAAATGTATATAATGATATAAAACAAAAAATAGTAACAGCAAGAGGAAAAATGTTAAAACATATTGATACAACTATGACAGAAGTTTATTGGTATGTTGGGAAAATTACATATGAGTTATCTGAAAACAGTACTAAAGCAAGTTATGGTTAAAAGATTATAGATGTATTGTCTAACAAATTAACTAATGAATTTGGAAGTGGTTTTTCTCCTGTAAGTATAAGAAGAATGCGTAAATTTTATGAATTATATCCAATATGGTCGGCAGTGCCGACCGAATTGAGTTGGACTCATTTCCAAGAATTAATAAGAATACAAAGAAAAGAAGAAAGAGAATTTTACACAGAAGAAGCAATTAAGTCAAATTGGGGATATAGAGAATTAAACAGACAAATTAATACTATTATCCAGACTTAGTTTTTTATAATAGACTTGCTAAATGCTTTGTTATAATAGATTTAAAAATAGGAAAATTAACACATCAAGATATAGGTCAAATGCAGATGTATGTTAATTATTATAAAAAGACACAAATGATTGAAGGAGAAAACGAACCAATTGGAATTTTATTGTGTGCAGATAAAGATGATGCTGTTGTTGAAATGACATTGGGAGATGATGTCAAAAATGTATATGCTTCAAAATATCTAACATACTTGCCATCTAAAGAAGAGTTGATTAAGATTGTAAAAGATGAGAGGGAATTGATTGAACTAGCTCGTGAAAATGAAAAAGAGTGATTAGAGGATATATATAGCAAAAAAAAACAGACAGCTAAACAAGTAAAATAGGTGACAAAGAAATTGAATAAGGAGAAATAAGGAAAGAATGAAAGAAAAAATGAAGAATGAGAAAAAATTTTTAAAAATAATAAGCTGTATGGCTATTTTTTATATGATGTTGTGTAAAATTACCTATGCTATTTCTGTTAATTATGCAGTTGAATTAAATTTTATAGATGATTTATGGAAAATGATAATAACCTTAATTATAATTTTTATGATTTCTTTAGCATATATAATAGCGATTATAATTGAAAAAGAGGGCTTATTGCATAGTTTAAAGAATTTTAGTGTTGTAATTAATATAGTAATGCTAATATATTTCTTGGTAATTGAAATAAAATATAATATGTTTTTTTCGACATCAAAATACTATGTTCCAATTTGTATATCATTAGCGGTGTTAAGTATATCCGTCTTAATACAATTATTGAACATAAAATGCAATACAATAAAACGTAAGAAAATAATTATTTGCTTTTCAATAATAGGAATAATAAGTATTTGCGGTGTCTTTACATTTAGATTATTGGAATTAAAAAACATCTTAGAAGAACATAGAAACAATAAACCAGCCACGGGACTAGATGTTGATATAGAGAAATACTTAGAAATAAAAAGTAATAACTAGAATGAAAATAATTGTTATTAAATAATAAAAAATCTGGCTTATAATTTATGCCAGATTTTTTAAGTAAACTTAACAATACATTTAATATTTTCAAACAACCAACCATAAGGCCAATAGTTATCTTATTCTTTGATTTTTTGACCTAATATCTTTTTTATCTAATTCTTTAATTCGTTTTTTTCTTTCAGAATACTGAACATGCAACATCACAATTCTGCCAGTACATCTTTTACTAATTCGTATTTTTGAATGTAAGTCATTAATCTTTTCAGTTAGCAAATCAATCTTGGCTTGAATTATAGTTTTATTACTTAAATTAGATTCTTTCTTTAAAACTCTATACAAATTTTCACGTTCACCCTTTAAAGGAATAAGTTTATCCTGGCACTCTTTTATAAAAACTTCAACATTATTAGTGTTAGCAAATTTATATCTATTAATAAAATTAAGCTCATTAAAAATCATTTTGCTCTCTTTTTGATTTTAATAAAATTTCTTTTCAAACTTGTTTATGAATTCATAAGGTGTAGATTTCATATTTGCAAAATCATTTACTGGAACACTGTAATAGGAGTTTGCATGTTTAGCCATTTGATTTACATTGTTTGCTATTCCAATTAGCTGTTTATTAAATTCTTTTATTTCTTCAGTTGGTTGTTCTTTAAGTTTGTAACAATACAAAGTAAATCTTAAGAATTCAGAGCAACTTAGTCCAGCCTTCTTAGCTTTTTCTTTTAGCAATTTTTCTTCGTCTGCATTCAACCATAGTTGAAATTTAATTGATCTTTGTCTTGGCATAGATTCTTCCTCCTTTCAAAAAAATATAGAGCAGATATTTTTGAAATATCTGCTCTTATGTAATAGGGTTTGGGACTTGTCCCATCTTAAAATTTTTAGTCGAAAAATTTTCAAGCTTGTAGTTGTACGGGAGTACAAATGCGTTGCTTGCTACATTCAATATAATAAGTTGTGGTATTTGTGTTTAAAAATTGAAGTCTTAGTCTACCATATTTTCCTAAAATGTAGTTAGGATAGTCAGTAGGTGGTACCTAAGTATAAAAAAGTATAGAATGATGATAAAGAAAGTAATAACAGTGCATCTTGTCAGAAAAAAATATAATATGTTATAATAATGTTTGAAAGGTGGTAATGATATGAAGAAAAAAATATTTTTTATTATAACCTCAGTTACTATAATAATATTAGCCATATACACTATAATTAACGCAGAGCAAATTGCATTAGAACAGATTGATATGTTGAGGCAAACTCCAATAGAAAATTCAGAAAGCTTGATAGCAATCTTAGAAAAAGACGGCAAAAGCATGCTAATAATGCAATCAGCGTTTATAGCTATACTTAATTTACTAGGCTTAAAAATTGCTGTAAAGGATGAGGTAATGGAAAAAAAGGGGAAAATGATAGGTATTTCTATATTCAGCTTTTTATTTTCTAATAGTTCATTATTATTGTTAACAGCCGTAATAAACTTTATTGCTTTACTGTTTTCAAAGAAAAAGACTAACAGTGAAGATTCAGAAAAAGAAGAAAATGAAAGTCAAAAGGCTGAAATTACAGAAAATAAGGAAATACCAGATATAGAATATCAAAAGCCTAGTTTAAAAGAAAGAATACTAGCGTTAGTGCTTGTTGTTGTGTATTGCTCACAGCTATTTATACATAGAATCATTCCAGAAAATGCAACTCGTGAAGCTGTCTATGCTATTGTAATTTCGTACTATGTTCTATGTTTTGTTATAGCAATAATATGCTTCAGTAGTACATTAAAACGAGATTTTAAAATCTTTAAAGGCAATTTTAAGGCGTATTTTAAATATATTTTACCCAGGTATGGATTTACATATTTAATTTTTATTGTATTCAATGCAATATGCTTAAGTATTACAAATCAGACTACATCAGTAAATCAAGCGGAGGTTAATTCTCTACCACTATGGTTTTCTATACCAATTGCAGTTATTTGGGCACCTATTGTAGAGGAAACTTTATACAGGGGAGTACCTAGAAGATTTATAAAAAATGATGTTGGATTCATTATTTTATCTACTCTTGTATTTGCATTTGTTCATACTGTAGATGAAGAAAATTTATTTAATTCGATTGTAATGATGGTTCCGTATGCAACCCTTGGAGGTTTATTTGGTTATGTTTATGCAAAAACAAACAATATGTGTACAAATATTTTTCTACATTGTTTGCAAAATAGCATTGCTAGTCTGCTGTCGGTTTTATTAATAATGACTTCGTGATAGTTTTTTTTGAAGGTATTTAAGAATTTGAAATATATATTAAGGGAAAAGGAAGATAGAAAGAAGAATATTTGGTAATACTTCGTTCTGTCTTCTTTTAGACAATAAGAAAGTAATTTGTACAAAAAATACTGTTATTAGATACCTAAGGACATCCTTTGATGATTATGTCGGTTCTTTTGTGCCCGTTTAGAGTATTAATCTCTTTTTCTCTATTAGAAATTATAGTATATGCATGTTTTCCATCAAATTTTATTTCCAAAGATTTACTATAATTATTATTTGTCACTTCATTAATAATTAAGCTAGCATTGCACACGGACAATGTTTCAAAGGTTGTAATAAAACCAATACCAGTACCACCCTCGCTTTCATGTGTTGAGGCAGGCTGTAATCCAAGTTTTAGTAATGTGGTTATTTCAAAAGGAATACCACTATCTAATACACATAATTCATAGGAATCATCTTTTATGCCAAATACAACCATAATGCTTCTGAAGGTATTAGAGGTATGATTTATAGCAATAATTGAATTCCTAAGCAAGTCGCCTAAAAGGGTTTCTAGCTGGCTTTTGGTAATGTAATTGTTTAGAATATGATGCACATCACATTCAATTTTTAAAATGAACTCTATGTTGTTCTTATCACATTCTGATTGCATATATGATAGCATATCGTCAATTTCAGCAATTTTTGTTTGTGGAAGTTTTGGTAGTGTTTTAATTTTACTAGAATATTCATCTGATAAATTATTTATTCTATCTAAAATATCACTGTAGTCTTCACCAAATTCGCTATTCATTTCAATGGAGTGTTGATTTATTAAATCGTCTAATTTCTTTTTTAATGCTTCCTGTCTGTGATAAAATTCATGGTTGGATTTAACTAGCTTTTGCTTTTCTTCTAGGGCGGTTTGAAGTTTTTGTTGGGTTTCTTGTAGCTCTTGTTCGTAATCTTTCAAAGTTTTGGTTAGTATGTTATGTTTTTGGTATAACACAAAAGTCTTTTGAGTTATAATAATCATTATTAAAATGAATAATGAAAAATACATTATAAAATAAATAGTTGTAAGATTTGACAGATTGGATAAAACGAAACGTGTACATATAATAGCTGCATTGATTACTAAAACGAAAATATCTAAATAGTCATTTTTGGCTTTGTTTTTTATAAATGAAAAACCATGTTTAAATCTTTTGATTTTAAAAAAACTATAAATTATAGCAAAATCAATACAAGATATGATAAGTAAAATCATAATATTATAACGTGATATGTGCAGAAGAGTGGAGATAATAAGTGAAACAATCGCCGTGGAGATAAAGTCCGCACAGTATGAAATTGCTAGTGAAATCGTAGTGATTAATATAGAATGTCCAATACTTGTTTTTGTTAACTTACCAAGTATAAGACTATATATTAAGTAAATAATTAATATTCTATATATTGTTGATGTATAGTTTTGCAAGAAATACTGCAATGTAGCTAAAGATAATGCTGTTATAAGCAATAATAATTTCTTGATTTTGGATAGATTAGGGTAATCAATTATTTTTATAGAAATATAAGCTATGCACATATTTCTGCTAAAAAATTTTATAAGCCAATGAATTAAATAAAACATATTTTTATCCTTTCTTTATTAAGTTGTATATTATGAAGTATACTACTAAATAAAGAAATAATCAACTAACATTTTCAATATAAAAATGTTAGTTGATTATTTTTAAATTAAAAATTAATCCATTCCAAAAAGTATTCTAAAAGTTTCAGCAAATCTTTCCCACCAAGACATATCAGTCACTCCTTTGCAAATAAATTTGTACTATTCAGTACCTGTATACATGATACCGTGAAACATGCTATTTACTGGTGAAAACGAGGACTGCAATGTAAGCTGAAAAAATAAAAAATAATGATAAAAAATGAAAAAACATGACAAAAAATAAAAACAAAACCGAATAAAAATACGATTTCCAAAAGAATAGAAACGAAAAAAAAGAGATTTGAGCTAAAATTAGTTCAAATCTCTCTTTTCTAATAAGAGAAGGCAATTCCCATTCGTAGTGGGTTACTTTAAGTTCTCCATATAAACTCTCCGTTTAAAACAATAAAACAAAAAATCATTGTAACCATAAAAAAATAACAACAAAAAAAGCACCCTATTTAAGTGCTTTCTTAACCTTATCCGCATAATAATAAATAAACTCCGTAGGAGTAGGAACTCCAGTCTCATAATTAATCTTTGCAGTATAATGAGCTTCCAAATCCTCCAAACATGAAAATCTCCAAGCATGTAAAATTGCATTTTGCATATCCCTACTAATAGTACTACTAGAACGTTTATATTTATTAGTCAAATATTGTGAAGCTGTAACTCTTTCACTGCCTTCGGGATCTGTAATTAAATAATAAATTGCATCATGCAAATATTTTCGTCCTTGCATATGAAGACCAACTCCAATTAAATCAAGTTCTTCATTAATAAGGTTAGTGATTTTTTCTTCATTTTCCTTAGTATCTTCAACAACAATATTACCAGTAAAAGAAGTATCTTCGCTATATCCGTTAAGCAAAACCAGCGTATTAATAATATTCTCAACGCTATAATTCTTTTGCTTTTTATAGAATATTAAATCTACACCATTATTATGCAAATAATCATAAATTGTATTAGATGAAACTACAGTATTTACTACAATTTTAGGCTTCTTAGTAAACTTCATTTTTTGCAAGGTTTCTATTAAACTAAATGTGTTAGCGTTTCCTGAACCATTATGCAATTCTATATCTAGAATTATTGCATCAGGTGAGAGTTTTTTAATCAACTCCAAGCCTTCTACATCAGAGTCTGTCGTGGCTAACAGTTTTACATCATTTCTTGTTTTTATATATTTTTCAAATTTTGCACATTCTAACATATCATCTTCAACTATAATAATACTTAAAACTTTATTACTCATAAATTAGTCATTCCCTTCCCTTAAATTAAGTTCATGATAGCATATTCAAATCGAAAATTCTATAAAATAATTTCATTAATTGTCAAAATTTGTCAATAATACGCATAGTAAAATCAATATTGATAACTAAGTAAAGTTTATATTAACAGCTTAGTTAAAAACATAAGTAGAAAGGATGTATTTAGTATGAATAAGGATATTGAATTAAGAATACAAATGGGAGACAGAATTAGAAGAATTAGAAATGAAATGAAAATGACAAAAGGCTCATTAGCAAGAGAAATGGGAATTACGGGACAATTTTTAGGCGTTGTAGAAAGTGGGAGGAGTGATCTTTCATACGATAAATTAAAAAAATTGTGCGATATTAGTGGATATCCTTCTGACTATATTTTATTCGGACGAGATACAAATTTAATAGTAAGAGCAAAGAGGAGATTAAGGAGTTATAGCGAGGAACAAATAAAGGTGTCTTGTGAAGTTATTAATAAGATTGCTGTTTTAATTAAAAATGAAGTCAATTGAATATGTATATAATCTTAATTTTTGACGGCTACCTGCAAAAGTAACCCACCTGAACTGTAACAATGTTTCATATCCACAAAATAAAAGTTAAATTGATACTTGATATTCATAAAAAAATGTGATAAAATATAGGCATTGCAGAAGCAATATACCTTATACTTGGTTATAGGATAAACACCACTATAACTCAGTTTAGGGCACATTAATTAAATAGGAGGTGCTATACAAAATGACAAAGGAAAGAAAACAAGAAATAATCAATACTTATAAAAGAGAAGAAAACGATACTGGTTCTCCAGAAGTTCAAGTAGCTCTTTTAACAGAAAGAATTAACGAACTAACAGAACATCTAAAAGTACATAAAAAAGACAATCATTCAAGAAGAGGTCTTTTAAAAATGGTAGGTGCTAGAAGAAACTTATTAAATTACTTAGCAAAAAAAGATGTTCAAAGATATAGAGATATCGTTGAAAAACTAGGATTAAGAAAATAAAATCAATGGACGTTTTGCTCTTCTTTGGCTAAACGTCCATTTAATTTATGTAATAGCAAAGCATACGATAACTTTTTATAGTGGGTAACAAGCGTGATACATAATGGAAAAACCTTATTTCGTATGCCTATTAGGTGTTTAAAATAAATACAGTTATTTGTTAGAAGTAGCTTGGATGAAGAAAATATCGTAAAAAGTTCTATCCACACAAAAACTATAGTTGAGTGACATTAACCCACAATACTATTTTTTTCATCGAGGTTACACTATCAAATAATCTGTAAATAAAGTAAAAAAGGAGAGAACAATATGTTTAAAGTATATGAAACAGAATTAGCTGGAAGAAAGTTAACAATAGAAACTGGAAAAATAGCCGGCTTAGCAAATGGGAGTGTAATGGTAAGATATGGTGATACAGTAGTAATGGTAAACGTAACTGCTGCGAAGGAGCCAAAGGAAGGAATTGATTTCTTCCCACTTTCAGTAGATTATGAAGAAAAATTATATGCTGTTGGTAAAATTCCAGGAAGTTTCCAAAAAAGAGAAGGAAAGCCATCAGATAAATCAATATTAACATCAAGAGCAATAGATAGACCACTAAGACCTTTATTCCCAAAGGATTTCAGAAATGATGTAGTAGTTGTTGCAACAGTATTATCAGTTGATCAAGACAATTCACCAGAAGTATGTGCTATGATAGGTGCTTCTGCTGCACTTTCAATTTCAGACATTCCATTTGGTGGACCTACAGCTGCAGTAAATGTTGGATATGTAGATGACCAGATAGTAATAAATCCAACAATAGCTCAAAGAGAGAAAAGCAGACTAACACTAACGGTTGCTGGAACTATGGAAAAAATTACAATGATAGAAGCTGGTGCAGATGAAATACCAAATAGTACCATGTTACAAGCTATAAAAGATGCACATGTTGAAATAAAGAAAATTTGTAATTTTATTTCTGAAATAAAAGCTGAAATAGGAAAACCAAAATTTGAATATAAATCATTTGAGGTTGATGCAGAAATATATAACGAAGTAGAAGCAAATTTCAAAGACAGAATGTATCAGGATGTACAAGCACAAGATAAAGAGGTAAGAGATGCAAATATCGAAAAGATAACAGAAGATGTGATTAACTATTTCTTAGAAAAATATGGTGAAGAAAAATTGGAAGAAATGCAACCAGATATTTTAGAGAGCATTCATAAACTAGAAAAACTATGCGTAAGAGAAATGATATTTGTAGAGCATAAAAGACCTGATGGAAGAAGTTTAACAGATATAAGACCACTATCTTGTGAAGTTGGTGTATTGCCTAGAGTTCACGGAAGTGCAATATTTACAAGAGGTCAAACTCAAGTAATGTCAATTGCAACATTAGGAATGAAAAGTGAAGAACAAATGTTGGATGGAATAGATGAAGAAGACAGCAAAAGATATATGCACCATTATAATTTTCCATCGTATAGTGTAGGGGAAGCACGTCCTTCAAGAGGTCCTGGAAGAAGAGAAATAGGACATGGTGCTTTAGCTGAAAAAGCATTAGTTCCAGTTATTCCTTCTGAAGAGGAATTTCCTTATGCAATAAGAGTCGTATCTGAAGTTTTATCTTCAAATGGATCTACTTCACAGGCGAGTATTTGTGGAAGTACACTTGCATTAATGGATGCGGGCGTTCCAATAAAGAAGCCAGTTGCAGGTATTTCAACAGGCTTAGTTACAAGTAAAGATAATCCAAATGACTGGGTAATGCTTACAGATATACAAGGTATTGAAGATTTCTTTGGAGATATGGATTTTAAAGTTGGTGGAACAAAAGATGGTATTACAGCTATACAAGTTGACATCAAAATTGATGGCTTGACATATGATATTATTGAACAAGCTTTTGAAAGAACAAAGGTTGCTAGAGACTATATTTTAGACGAAATTATGTTAAAGCAAATTGATAAACCAAGGGCTAATATATCTAAGTATGCACCAAGAATTTATACAACTACAATAAATGTAGATAAAATTAGAGATGTAATAGGACCTGGTGGAAAGATGATTAATAAAATAATAGATGCCACAGGTGTAAAAATTGATATCGAAGACAATGGATACGTTTGTGTATACTCTACAGATACAGAGAGTGGTAAAAAAGCTTTGAAGATGATTGAAGATATTGCAAAGGATATAGAAGTTAATGAAATCTATGATGGCACTGTTACTAGAATAATGCCATTTGGAGCTTTCGTTGAGCTTGGCGGTGGTAAAGAAGGTCTACTTCATATTTCAAAAATATCTAGTAAGAGAATAGAAAAAGTTGAGGATGTTTTAGCTGTTGGCGACGAGGTTACTGTTAAAGTTATAGAAATAGACAGCCAAGGTAGAATAAATTTATCAATGAGGGAACTTGAGGCTAGTAATTCAAATGAAGATTAACATAAAAATACGGTAAAAAAGTTGTCGAAAGATGTTGAAAAAGTAGTCTAAAGAATAGTATAATATAAGTGGAATAAAAAAATTAAAAAAGGGAGAGAAAAATGGAATATTTATATATTTTACAACAAGCTATGGTTTGGATTATAACTATTTTTTGGGTATATCAATTAATTATCAGTTTAAGTTCCCTAATAAAGTTTAAAGAAAAGCCATTAGTAGAAGATAAAGAACATAGATTTATGATGATTATTCCTGCACATAATGAGGAAAAGGTCATCAAAAATCTTGTAGAAAGTTTACAAAATTTAGATTACAATAAAAATTTATATGATATTTATGTTATCGCAGACAATTGTACAGATGCAACAGCTACAATAGCAAAGGATGCTGGAGCGATTGTATATGAGCGATTCGATGAAAAACATAAAACAAAAGGTTATGCACTTCAATGGTTTTTGCAACAAAAAATAGAAGAAGATGCGCCATATGATGCATTTTGCATTTTTGATGCTGACAACATAGTAGATAAGAATTTTCTAAAAGCAATGAATAAAAAGTTGAATCAGGGTGAGGATGTTGTCCAAGGTTATAGAGATATAAAGAATCCAGCAGATAGCTGGGTAACAGCAGGATATGCAATTTTTTATTGGACGATGAACAGATTTTATCACTTGGCCAGATACAACTTAGGTCTATCACCATTAATAAACGGAACTGGATTTATGGTAAAGTTCGATGTAGTTAAACCAGAAGGTTGGAACACAAAAACTTTAACTGAGGACATTGAGTTTTCGTTAAAAAGAATAATAGAAGGAAAAAAACTAGGATGGGCTACTGATGCCATAGTTTACGATGAACAACCAGTTGGCTTCAAGCAATCTTGGTCACAAAGGTCAAGATGGACAGTTGGACATATGCAATGCTTGAAAGAGTATACAAAGCCTTTGGCAGTTGCTGTTAAAGATAATAAAACTATAATGAACTTTGATGGATTATTATATATGCTTGGAAGTATTCCAATGTTTGTATTAACGCTATTATTGTTAATATTGAACGTAGTTATTTACTTTGTAGATGGAAAGTCTTTTGAATTTCTACTTTGGAATGGTCTAAGATATATAATACCAACGTTTTTCTTGCCGATTTTTACAGGAATAATGATTATGATTATAGATAAAAAACCAATCAGAAAAATGGGCAAAGGCTTGGTTTTGTATCCACTATTCTTGGGTTCATGGTTACTAATTAATTTCAAATGTTTATTTAAGAGAGAAACAAGTTGGGAAAAAATAGAACATAATGTTTCAAAATCTATTGGAGATATGAAATCGTAAGGAAAGAAAATGTATTACAAACAACCTTCCTAAAGAAATCGTTTTAACTCTTGAGAAGAATATAGTGGTAATGAATGTTTAGGAAAATTTGGTTTGCGCTTGAGTTTCAAGTGCAAACTTTTTTTATATAATAGGAATTTTTATAGTGTCTGCTATTGCTCTGTTTAATAGTTGGTAAGATAGTTTAAGTATTATAAAGAGGTCGCAGAATAAAGAAAAATAAATTTTTCAATGTTTTTTTAAGTTTTATGAACTATAATAAATATATATAATATAGTTTAAATAAAAATAGAAAGGAAGATGCATATGAAAGATATGAAAAAATTTTCAAAAACCTTGTTGACTATTGTAATGATTTTTATGCTAACAATAAATTGCACAGTTGTTTTTGCTACCCCACCAGATAAGCCAAGTGGAGAAATGCCAAGTTCAAATGGAGGAACACCACCAGATAAACCTGATGGAAAAGGAGGAGCTCCAGGAGGAAACAATGGAAGTAGTAATGTATCTCATACAGGAGCAACAGAAATATCAAGTGATACTACAAATAATGGACAAACTTATTCTTCAACAACAGGTTCTCAAAATGCTTTATTAGTAACAGGTGGAGCATCTACTATTTCAAATCCAACAGTTACTAAATCTGGAGATTCAGATGGAGATGATGCTGATTTTTACGGAACTAATGCAGCTGTTTTAGTAAAAGAGGGAACGCTAAACATTAATGGTGGAAATATTACAACAAATGGATCACATGCAAATGGTGTATTTGCTTATTCAAATGGAACAATAAATATTTCGAATACCAATATTGAAACTTCAAGTAATAATTCAGGAGCTGTAATGGTAACTGGAGGGGGAACTTTAACAGCAAATAATGTAACAGCAGAAACAGATGGAAATTCATCAGCACCAATAAGAAGTGATAGAGGAGGGGGAACATTAACTGTAAATGGCGGTACTTATACATCACATGGAACAGGTTCACCTGTAATTTCTTCAACAGCAGACATAATAGTAAATGAAGCTGATTTAACATCAACAGCTTCAGAGGGTGTAGTTGTAGAAGGAAAAAATTCTGTAACTTTAAATAATGTAACAATGGAAGCAACAAACACAAAATTAAATGGAAATTCAGAAACTTATAAATCTATCTTTATATATCAATCAATGTCAGGAGATGCAGATGTAGGAACATCATCATTTACTGCAAAAGATTCTAAAATAGTAAATAATAAAGGCGAGATAATCTTTGTAACAAACACAAGCACTGTTATTGAACTTGAAAATAATGAAATAGTAAACAATGATACAGATGGAGGATTCTTAAAAATAGGTGCAGCAAAATGGGGAACATCAGGTTCAAATGGTGGAAATGTAACATTAAATGCAAAAAATCAAGTGATTGAAGGAGACATTATAGTTGATAATATTTCTACTTTAGATTTATCATTAAAAAACGGAAGTAGTTATTCAGGAACGATTGATGGAGATAATACTGCTAAAACAATAAATATTACGTTAGACAGTAGCTCAACATTAACTTTAACGGGGGATTCTTATATAACATCTTTGAATAATGATGTTTCGGATAATAGTAATATTAACTTAAATGGATATACTTTATATGTAAATGGTACAGCAATAACATCTACTAATTACAAAGGTGCAGTAGTTACAACTAACAAAAACAATGATACTGTTAATAAAGAAAATACAACACAAGAAAGTTCATCATTGAAAACTAATATTATAATACCTATTACCACCGTTCTAATTGTTATATGTATTATTTTGATTTTAAAAAAAGTGATTAAAAAGAATAAAAATAAATAAGAATAGAAATATTTTAGAATATTATGTAAAATAAGTCAAATTATAGATTTTCGCAACTTACATAAATCAACAAAAATTGGATAATTAACATATAAATGTAAATTCGTTTATGATTAATAAATAAAGCTGATAATAATTTTGAATTATCAGCTTTTTATTTTTACTATAATAGAGTAATATAAAGAAATACAGAAAAAATCAAAAAAGTGAAACTTTTATCTATACTAAATATATCTTATAGTTATATCAAGTTTGCAAATAAGATATTATTAGAGGAGGAATACCCAAATGGATAATCTAGTAAAAAAAGCAGATAGTTTTAAGCCGTGGATTATAAAAATTTTAATAAATACAAGTAAGTATACTTATAAAAAAGCAAATAAAAATGATTGTATATCGTTGGAAAAGATTGAAACATATAGTCCAGTAAGTGACTCAAATTTTGATAAAATTGAAACAATATTACATTTACAACCTCGGGAATAGTTTTTGCTGCAAGTGTCGCATATGAAAATTATGAAAAAAATATATGGAAAACACCACAAAAAGTTACTGGAGAAA
>CAMPBM010000034.1 GCA_946637865.1 uncultured Lachnospiraceae bacterium
TAAATGTATACTATGTAAAAGACTCATTCAAATATACAGTACACTACTTCTATGACGGAACAGAAGATGAAAGCAAGAAAGTAGAAGAGACAGCAGTTTTCGGAAGCACAATAACAGAGGTTCCAAATAAAGTAATAGAAGGCTATAAACAAGATAGAGTAGATGAATTACCATTAACAATTTCTGCAAACGAAAATAATAATGTGGTAAATGTGTACTATGTAAAAGACTCATTCAAATATACAGTACATTACTTCTATGACGGTACAGAAGATGAAAGCAAGAAAGTAGAAGAGACAGCAGTATTTGGAAGTACAATAACGGAAGTGCCAAATAAAGTAATAGAAGGATATAAACAAGATAGAATAGAAACATTACCATTAACAATAACAGCAAATGAGGCAAATAATGTGGTAAATGTATACTATGTAAAAGACTCATTCAAATATACAGTACATTACTTCTATGACGGTACAGAAGACGAAAGCAAGAAAGTAGAAGAAACAGCGTTATTAGGAAGTACAATAACAGAAGTACCAAATAAAGTAATAGAAGGATACAAACAAGATAGAATAGAAACAATACCATTAACAATTTCAGCAAATGAAAACGATAATGTTGTAAACATATACTATGTAAAAGATAGCTTCAAATACACAGTACATTATTTCTATGATGGTATAGAAGATGAAAGTGAAAAGATAGAAGGTACAGCAATTTTTGAAAGTAGAATAACGGAAGTAGAAAACAAGAACAGAGAAGGGTATAAATTAGAAAAAACTAAAGCAACAAAAGAAGATGGAACAGAAGGTGAACTTCCATTAGTAATAAAAACAGATGAAACCAAAAACATAATTAATGTATATTACATAAAATCTGAATTAGGTTACGAAGTACACTACTTCTATGATGGCGTAGAGGATGTATTAAAAAGGGAAAATAAAAACTCTAAAATTGGAGAACAAATTTCAACATATACTGATAAAGTAATTGAAGGATACAAGTTAGATAAAGAAAAAGCATTAGACAAAGATGGACAAGAAGTAAACTTACCATTGGTAGTAAAAGCAGACGAAAGCAAAAATATAATAAATATCTATTATACAAAAAAACAATATAACTATGAAATTCATTATTTCTATGATGGACAAGAAGACGAAAGCAAAGCAGAAATTAATAATACAGCCTTATATGAAAGTGAAATAAGGGAATATGTAGACAAAAATAAAGAAGGATATAAATTAGAAAAGGTAAAAGCTATAAATACCAATGGAGAAGAAGGCGAACTACCATTAATAATAAAATCAGATGAAAGCAAGAACATAATAAATGTATACTATGTAAATAATACAAGAAAAATAACAGTAAGATATGTTGACAACTTGACTGGAACAGAAATAATTCCAGAAACTACAATTAATGGTATAATTGGAGAAAACTATAAAGTTGAAAGAATTAATATACCTGGTTATAAGTTAGACTTAGAAAAATTACCAACAAATGAAACAGGAACAATAAAAGAAGATGGAGATATTGTAACATATACATATATAGAATTACGACCATATGAATTGGAAGTTAGATATCTAGGTGGAAAAATTGGAAAAGACGAAGCAAAAATAAAAGTTCAATTTGGAGATGTAACAGTTGATGATTACACCAAAAATGGAATATTAAAAATTACTAATATAGAATTAACAGAAATAGGTACAGAGACATATACAATTTATGAGACTGAAACACCAAGGTATTGTAAGACAATCTTAAATGAAGAAACACCAGGCGTGGTGGAATTGCAAAAAACCATAAATGAAGTAAAGAATAAATATGAATTTATTGCAAATTACGAATCTAAAGAAGGATTTAATGTAATAGTAGATGAGGAAAATCATAAAGTAATATTTGAAATCAAAACCGAAAAAACAGTAGAATACGATTTGGCATTACAAAAATTCATATCGAAAATAGATGGAAGAGAAGTTGCAAATAGAGAACCACAAGTAAGCATAAGTGAAGATGGAAAGATACAATACACAAAAAATAATGAAATTGAACAAGTTGCTAATAATCAAATGTTGACATATACTCTAAGAACATACAACGAAAGTGAGGAAGCTGGATTAGGAAATAGAATAATAGAATACATTCCAGATGGTCTAATATTCTTACCACAGAATGATACTAATAAAAAGTATGAGTGGAAGCTATACACATTAGATGAAAGTTCTAATTTAAAAGAAGTAACAGATGTAAAAACTGCAACAATAATTGTAACAGAATATCTGATGGACAAAGAAATTGAAGGCTTTAATAAAGAAACAGGAAAAGAACCTAATTATTTGGATGTTAAGGCGGTATTTATGGTAGATGAAAATAGAATAACATCAGAAAATAGAATTATAGAAAATCATGTAAAAATAGAGGAAGCAAAGAAAAAGAATTCTCAAAACGGTATAGAAATAAATCCACAAAATAATGAAACATCTGAAAAGGTATATGTAAAATACTTCGACTTAGATATAACAAAGTATATTAAAGAAATTACTGTAAAGAATGATTTAGGCGAAAGGAAAATTGAGGTTGGAGAAAGTAGAAAAGACGAATTAGTTAAGGTGGATGTATCAGAAAGAGATATAAGCAATACAACTATTAGAGTCACATATGGAATGATAGTTAAAAATGTAGGCGAAATAGAAGGTTATGCAAGTGAATTAGTAGACTATATTCCAGAAAACTTCAAATTAGTTGATGATGGAAAGTGGAAAGTGGAAGGTGATACTGCCGTAACTTCAAGCTTAAAAGATACTTTACTAAAACCAGGTGAAAGTGCAAATATAGAAATAACCTTTGATTGGAATTTATCAAGTAATGATATAGGCTATAGGATAAACAAGGCAAAAATAGTAAAATATATAAATCCTTATGATGCTAAAGATATGACAGATAGAAATGAAAATTCATATGAATTATTGGTAGAGGTTAAGACAGGAAAGAAATTAGCTATTAACGTTATGGTTAGTGTTATTGGATTAGTAGTACTATTTATTACTGTGAAGAAGGTAAAGAAAAATTTTGAAGAGTAATCTGAATTATACTAATATAAAAAAGAACTATAAATTATACTGAAACAAAAAAGCTTAATTATGCAATTAGCGTAATTAGGCTTTTTTGCATAATAGGAAAGCAATACTTAATTGGAGAAAAACGTATTCCACTACGAAATAGTTGCACAGGAAAATTCATGGATGGCTACTTAACTGTTCAAAAGAGAATCGAAAATTTTTTTTTCTTCCATTAGAAAAGTAAATTCATCGCAAGCAGTTCCACAGTAATTCATATACAAAAAATTCAACGAAAATGCTTACGGAATTACAGTACAAGGCCATTATTAGCTAATCTAGTTTACTCAAATGTTACAAAAATGTAAACAAAAAGACATATTTTTTAAAAACAGAGTTTCCCTAGCATAATAAAATAAACACTAAAAATAGCTATGTTTACAACACACAAAAAAAAATGTAATATAAAGTCAATGATTATATTTTGGAGGAGAAAGTTTGAAAAGAAATTAAAATCATAATTATTTTAAAGCAGACTTTATACCTCAAGAGAAAGGAATGTTAGAAAATATGAAAGGAAAGAGTTCAAACAAAACAAGAATTATGGTTGTGACGTTAGCATTGGTGTTAGCAATTGGGTGCTTAATAATGGCAGACATGTTTTTGAAGAAAAATATACCAGAACGAGTGTCGGCTAGCATTACAGAAAGTAAATATATAGAAAATAGAGAACAATTATCTGCAGACTCCGTAATTCAGACAGGAACAGTAGTAGTACATTATGTAGACGAAGATGGAAGCACACTAAAACCAGACTATGTTTTGGAAGGTAATGTTGGTGAAGAGTATGAAGTTAAAAGAGAGGAAATAAGTAAATACACAAATTCTGGAGAAGAACCATTAAATAGGGCTGGTAGATATGCACTAAAACAGACAGAAGTAACATTTGTATATAAAAAGTCTGTAAATGAGGTATCGGTACAAGCAGATAATCAAGGAAAAGATGGAACTAATAAAAATAAGGTTAGTGTTATACTTAATAATCCACAAAGTCAAAGAGAATATGATTTAAGAATTGTAACAAAAGATGAAAACGGAAACGTAATAAATGGTGCAAATTTTATAGTAAGAAAAGATAATAATATATTACACGAAGGTCAAGTAATAAACGGAAGCTTTTATGCAGGAAAAATTGGAATAAATGAAGTTGGAAAAAAAGTATACGAGATAGAAGAAACAAAGGCAACATTGGGGTATGGCAAGATTAGTGATAAAGTAAATTTAGGAGTAAATGCACATTGGGATGACGGAAGTAAAAAATTTGTGGTAACACTAGATGAAATAACAGTGGACGGAGTAACAGCAACGGTAAATCAACAAGAAAAAACAGGAGAAATAATAGTTGAAGTAGTAAACAAAAAATCTACAGCTATGTATGGAATGCAGATAATTAGTAAAAGTGGAAATACATTATTATCAGGTTATAAATTTAAAGTAGTAAAAGAAAATGAAATGATAGCAGAAGGTTATACAGATAACGGAATATTATCAGTAGGTGAATTTGAAATAACAGAAGAAGGAAAAGAAACCTTTGAAATATATGAAGAAGAAACGGCAGAAGGATATGGAAGAGTAATACAAAAAGAAACTGCTGGAATAGTAGAGATAACTAAGAAATATGATAATGAAAATAAAAAATATTATGTAGTAGCTAAATGCAGTAATATACCAGGATTTTCTGTAGATGTATCTGAAGAAGGAATGGTAAATGTATATATTGAGCCATTAGGAAATAGATACGATTTAGCAATTAAAAAATTTGTATCCGCAATAGATGGACAGGTGACAGTTGGCAGAGAACCAGATGTTAAAATAGTTGAAGTAAAAAAAGAAAATGTTGGAACAGTAAAGGAAATACAGTATACACAAAATGGAGAAATGGAAAGAGTAGCAAATGAGCAGGAGATAACATATACATTGAGAACGTACAATGAAAGTAATTTACCAGGACTAGGAAATAAAATATTAGAGAATATTTCAGATGGATTAGTTTTCTTACCAGAAAATGAAACAAATAAGAAATACGAGTGGAAATTATATATAGAAGATGAAAATGGTAACTTGAAAGAAACGAATGATATAACAAAAGCAACAGTAATTGCAACTGATTATTTGACAGACAAAACAATAGAAGGCTTTAATATCGAAACTGATAGAGAACCAAAACATTTAGATGTAGAAGTAGTATTCAAAATAGATGAAAGTAAGATAACTTCAAAGGATAGAACAATAGAAAACACGGTAAAAATTGTTGAGCCTAAAGGAAAAACACCAGAAGGTGGAATAGAAATAAATACTGATAATAATGTAACGTCAGAAGTTGTATATGTAAAATATTTTGATTTAAATGTAAAAAAATATATAAAAGAAGTAACTGTAAAGAGTAATTCAAAAGAAAAGAAATATGAAATAGGTGAAAATAGAAAATCTGAATTAATAAAAATAGACATACCAGAAAACGAAGTAAATAACACAACGCTTAGAATTACATATGGACTAAAAGTAACAAATGTAGGAGAGATAGAAGGTTATGCAACAGAACTTATAGATTATATGCCAGCAGACTTTAAGTTAATAGAAGACGGAGAATGGAAGATAGATGGGGAAAAAGCTGTAACAACAGAGTTAGATAACACATTGTTAAAACCAGGTGAAAGTACAACAGCAGAAATAACATTTGAGTGGAAATTAAGTAAAGATAATATTGGTTCAAAACTAAATAAAGGAAAAATACTAAAATATGAGAATCCTTATAATGCAACAACAGACCCTAAAATTGATAATGTAGAAATTTTGGTACAGATAAAAACAGGTAGTACCACAATATTTAAAACTTTAGCTTTGATAGCAGTATTCATTTTGTTTTTGATAGCCGTCGTTAAAATAAAAAAGAATAATAGGGAATAGACAAAGAATATGAAAAAAGATAAGGTTAAGAATAATGTGAATTATTAGATAAAAATAAAAGACTAATAATGTATATAAATAGAAAAACAAAAGAAAGGAGAGCAATCATGGAGGAAATAGAAAGATTAAAATTTCTAAGTTCAAGAGCAATTAATAAAAAGCAGATTAGAAAAGTCTTATTAGTGGTAATACTGTTCTTTGTAGGAATGCTTATGGCAGGAAATAACAAGAGTTATGGTGCAACAGCAACAACTACATATAATGTTGGCGAAAAAAGCTATGAAATTGATTGGGAATATGAAACAGATGCCGATGGAAATGCCACAAATATAAGAATTAATTCGGCAAAAGTAGATGGTAGTGATACAGCTAAATATTTAAATGTTAAGATTCCTGCTGAAATAAATGGAGCACCAGTTGTAAGTATAGGAAATGGAAATACAAGAATAATCGAACAAACTAATACAGCAGAGCCATTTGATTTCAGAATTTTATCGGTAGAAATACCAGATAGTGTTACAGAGATAAATGATTATGCATTTGAATCATGTATACAGTTAAGAGAGGTAACATGGACCAATAATATAAAAAGGATTGGAAATTATGCTTTTTATAGAACAGCATGTAGAAAATATAAAATAATCAATGGTGACAGTTATATTACAAGAATAATCCCTGAAAATGTTGAAGAAATTGGAGATTATGCGTTCTGCTATAATAATGATTATTTTTATGCACTAGCAAATCTATATCGTATATGGTTTTCACATGGTACATTATCATACGATATACCTAGCAATACGTTAGTAATAGGTAGTAAATTAAAGAAAATAGGAAATAATGCCTTTGAAAATCAAAGTCTTACTGTTTTAAGTATACCAAGCACCGTAGAGTCAATAGGTAACGAAGCTTTTAAAGATAATAAAAAATTATACAGTGTAACAATACAAGATGGAGCTTCTGAGTTAGAAATGGGAAAAGGAGTTTTTGAAGGATGTACAGATTTGCAAAGTGTAACAATGGAAAACAAAAGAACAGCGATACCAGATAAAACTTTCAAAAACTGTGAAAAATTGCCAACAATTACAGTTGCTACCAATAATATTACTGAAATTGGAAACGAAGCATTTAGTGGGTGTGAAGCTTTAACAACAGAACAATACAATATCATAGTAGACAAAGTTACAAAAATAGGAGACGAAGCATTTGCAAAAACAGGACTAACAGGGCAGGTAGAGGTGAAGAGTATAGTTACATCACTAGGTAAAGGAGCGTTTTCTGGCAGTAAAGTAGAACATGCTTTATTACATGAAAACATTGAAAAAATACCAGCACGTTTATTTGCAAATTGTAGTAATTTAACAGAAATTACAAAAGCTAATACTGTAACTGAAATAGAGGATTCAGCCTTTAAGAATTGTGATTCAATAACACTAGAAAAATTGCAAAGTGAATTTTTGCCTAATATAGTAACTATAGGAAATTCAGCTTTTGAAGCTTGTGAAGGATTAGATGGAACCTTAATAATACCATCAAATGTAGCCAAAATAGGAGATTATGCTTTTTATAACTGCCGTAACTTAGTGGATGTTAATTTTAATGAAGGAATAAAGAATATAGGTGGCAATGCATTTTATAATATAAATATTCCAGAAATAAAAAGCTTACCAAGTACAGTTGAAACAGTAGGAAGCAATGCTTTTTATCAAGTTAGGGAGGCATTTTTTGATGGAGATTTGCCAGCACTATCTCCTAGATGGTATGGTATAAAGGATGCTTTAACACATTATAACAACCATACTCATAGAATTGATGTAACATGTAGTTTGCCAGGGGTAAAACTAGTTAATGTGGATAATAATAATTCGGATTTTACATCAGGAGATTATGCTTGTAAAGGAACATATAATTTAAAAGTTGTAATAGATGAAGAATATAAGAATGCCTACCAAGATTTAGTAGTAAAAGTAGTTTCAGTAGGTAAATACGAAAGTTCTCCATTAATAAAGAAATATATTGAATTGGATGAAGAAAATAAGTTTACTGTAGGAAACTATATTGAAGGTAGAGAGTCAGAGGGATTAATAAGAGATTTACAAATAGTAGTACAAAAATCCAGAAATGAGACAGATTTAGTATTACGTAAATACATAACGAAAATAAATGGCGAAGATATTACAGAATCTAGAAAACCAATAGAAGAAACATCAAGGACAATATCTAATGTAGATCCTATTTTATATAAACATACTAAATATCCAGTATCTGTAGAAAAAAATGACAAAGTTACATATTCAATACGCGTGTATAATGAAGGAGATGTAGCTGGAAAAGTAAACGAAATAAAGGTATATTTGCAAGATGGACTAGAACTAGCAAACAGTAGTACAATCAATACTAATAATGGTTGGCAAGTAGCAGAAACACCAGAAGGTGAAACTGGTGTAATACTTGTAACAGATGCTCTAAAAGAAGAAGAAATACCAGCATATAGAGGGGAAGGAAAACCACAATATAAAGAAATTGAACTAGAGTGTAGAGTAGTAAAAGATGACTCAAAAAGATTGGTATCTATAGCAGAATTATCAGATAGCACAGATGCAGATAGTTCACCAGGTAAAATTAGTTTATCAAGTGTAGCTGGATATAAAGAGGATGAAAGTTATGGCTCAACATATCAATCTTTTATAGAATCAGAACAAGATAGTATAGATTTTGAAAGTGTTGAAATTAAAAAGTTCGTAAAAATAGGTTATACAATAGCAATTCAAAAAATTGATGTATTTACTAATGAATTACTAGATGGTGCAGAGTTTACACTATATGATGAAAATCAAAATATACTAGAAGAAAATGTGCCTGTAAGAAATGGAATATTAGAATTTTCTGAAATAATCTCTTATGGAGAAGGGGTAGATACGTATTATATAGAGGAAGTGAAAACTCCAGCGGGATACAAGAAGACTATTGAAGAAAAAATGGAATTAACAGTACAAAAAATTATTGCAGATGATGGAACAATAAGTTTGAAAATTATGTGCGAAGTAAATGAGGAAGCAGAGATAAATGAAGCACAAGAGTTCATACCAATAAATACAGTGGAACAATTAGTAAAAATAGGTAGCAATGAAGAGGTAACTATTGATGGAAACACATATACATTTACAAAAGATGCAAATTATAGATTAAATAATGACATTACATTATCTGGAGAGTGGACTCCAATAGAAGAATTTTATGGAATTTTTGATGGAAACGGACATAAAATTCTAAATCTATCAAAAACAGGAAATATCGAATATGAGGGAGATACATATAAATTTGGCTTATTTGGAACAGTTAGCGGAGTTATTAGAAATTTAGCTTTGGAGAATATTAACATAGATGTAATGGTGGATACTACAAACATAGATACAGAAATTAGTGCTTTAGAACAACAGATAACAAATTTATATAATAAATATAGAGAAAGAGAGATTACATGGGATGAATACTCAGCTTCATCTAATGAAATAAATGCTCAGAAGGAGAATTTGGTACAGAAAAAAGAGCAACTGTTGAATAATTGTTATATAGGTGGTATAGTAGGATATATGACAGCAGGAACAATAGAAAATTGCAGTATTTCAGGAAAAATAGAAACAAACGCTGTAAATGTAGGAGGTTTTATAAGCCACACCGCACCAGAAAATTTTGTAAAAATTAAAGATAGCATAAATGAAGCAGTGGTTATTGGAGGAAAAAACGTAGGTGGATTAATAGGTTGTGCCAAAGGTAATATAGAATTAATTAATTGTATCAACAAAGGAACTGTAAAAAGTAAAGATGAATTTGGTAATGCTGGAGGTCTAGTAGGAGTATCTGATCCTAAAGGAACGACTGCAGAAAATATAGTAGTTGGATATGACAAGTTAAATAAAAGGATAACAATAGCAGTAAAAAATAAAAAAACAACAGGTAGTTACGATTTGGTTTTAGAAAAAGTAAACACAAAAACTAATGCACATCTTGATGGAGCAGTATTTAATATTTATGATGAAAATTTAAATATAATTCCAGAATATGAAGAAGTAGAAGCAGAAGATGGAATACTAAAAATATCAAATATACTTATAGATTCATTAAAATCTGATGTATTTTATATAAAAGAAGTAGAAGCACCAGAAGGATATGATATAGCTATAAAAGATTATGTAAAAGTAGAAGTAACTAAAACCTGGAATTCAGAAACTGGAAAATATGAAGTAGACATTATTCCAAGCGTTACAACAGGGATAGAAGGAACACAAGGTAATGTCGATGGACAGGATACTGGAATAACATCGGATTTCGTAGGAAGTGAATATGTAATTTACAAAACAGATAGAATGAGAGCATCTAATTGCTCAAATGAAGGAACAGTAGTTTCTGAGAATGATTATGGTACTTCAGGAGGAATTGTAGGTCTAACTGTAGGAAATGTAGATATATATGATAGTAAAAATATAGGTAAAGTATCTGGCATGAAGCATGTAGGAGGTATAGTAGGATTCCTAGGAGGACATGACGATGGTAAAGAATCTAAAATTATTCGTTGCGAGAATGGTATATCTGGTAGTGAAACACCAAGTATAGAAGTAACCAAAGAAGGAGCATATGGAGCTATTGGAGGTATAGTTGGAACAGCAGTAAGTAATACAACCTTCAACGAATGTAAAAACTACTCTAAGATAAACGGATTAGGTGAGCATACAGGCGGAATATTAGGAGAATCTTTTGACAGAAACTTATACGTATATAATTGTGACAATTATGGAGATATTTCATTAGCTGGTGGAGACAGTAGTGCGGATATAGGTGGAATAATAGGTGTACAATATGGACGTAGCGGAGATGGAGATAGAATAGTATGGAAAACAAATGTTAATGGTACCCAAATAATAAATGACAAAAATGTAGAAACTACAATTATTAACTGTAAATCAGTAGGAAATATTGATGTTAGCAACAATTCAAGTAGTTCGCAAACTGGAGGAATAATAGGAGAAGTATATGATTGCAAAGAGGGAGATTCCTTGTATATAGCTAATTGTAGCGTGGGAGGAAATAGTAAGGATGAAATGATGAATATTTTTGGTACGGGAAATCCTAATTGCAGATGTACAGGTGGTTTACTAGGAAGAGGAACCTATGATGAAATTATTATTAATAATAACAAGCTAATAAATCTAGAAATTCATAGAGATGCTCTTAGCACTGGAGGTATAGGAGTATTAGCTGGAGAAATAACAACAAAGTCTAGTGATAAAGAAAATTTATCTAAAATAGAAGCAAGTAATAATATTGTAGATACTGTAATAGTAAAAACAGAGCAATATATTAATAATGCAAATTTGGGTGTATTATTTGGAATGTTGAATGTAGGAGAGAATGTTGAAATGGATTCTAATATAATACAAACTAATATAGAAATAAGAGACAATATTGTTAGGGATACAAAAGCTTTAAGTACTAACGCAAATCAATCATCTATAGGCTCATTAGCTGGTTATATACATGGTATGGCTTCTGTAAATGTAAAAAATAATAGCATTATAGATACAGACATAATTTGGAATGGTGGTGAATCAGGAAGCAGTGGTGCAGGAGGATTAATAGGAGAGTTATGGGTAATTGAAACTAATATAGATAATTGTGAAATAAAATCTACGAATACAAGTAATAAACATAAAATAGAACAAACATATAACCCTACTATTGGTGCAACTACAATCCCTGTGGGTGGATATATAGGAGCAGTAGAAATTGGTAAAGTAACTATTTCAAATAGTAAATTAACAAATATGGATGTAATTAGTACAAGCGAAACTGGTATTGTAAGGGCTTCAGCTATAGGAGGATTAATTGGAGAATCAAAATGCAAAGTAACTGTAGACAGAGTAGAAATAGATAATCTTCACATGGATGCAGAAGGACTTGGTACAAATTCACCTAAGGGAGGATTTGTAGGTATATCAAGTGATATTGAGGTTACTAATTCTAAGCTTACAAATAGTATTTTAGACCTAAAAACAGGAAGTTCAGTTGCGGGCATTGTAGGACATGTTTCTTCTGTAGCAGATAACAGTACATTTAAAAATCTTGATATTTCAAATATAGATATAAACGTAGAACCAAATGACATATCAGGATGGGCAGATCAAAACTTCTGTATAGGAGGAGTAGTAGGCTGGAATGAATCTAATAAATTTGAAATGGATAGCTGTACAGTAAGTAATCTAGATATAACTACTAAGGATTCTCTAGCAACTAATGTGGGTATTGCAGTAGGAGGATTCCTAAATGAAAATTGCAATATTAGCAATATAAAAGTTGAAAATTCAAAGATAAATGCTAACATGATAGATAAATCAGAAAATAATAGAACTACAAACTTCACAATGGGAGGAATTGTTGGAGTAGCAAAAGATAAGGGTGAAATAAATACAATAGGAATGAATAACATTACGATTGATGGATTAGAAATATATTCGAATATATCACATGTCGGAGGTTTGGTAGGTTACGTAGATGCCCCTATGATAATAGACAATGCGGTTGTAAAAAATACAAAACTTGAAGAAAATGAATTAGAAGAAAAAAATCTTAGTACAAAAAGAGATTTAGCTTATGGAGGGCTAGTAGGAAATGCCATTTCTAATAATATAAATGGTTATGACATGTTAAGAATAAGAAATTCATCAGTAGAAAATCTAGAAATTAAACAAAAAGCTAAATCATCAGCCGTGAAACACGCTGGAGGACTAGTAGGATTAGCTGGAAAACTTGATATTAGTAATACAAACAACACAAATACAGTTAAAAACTTAAAAATAACCAATGATGCCACTGAGGGAACAGTAGGAGGTTTAGTAGCAGTTATAGTCGGAGAAGATTATAGATTAGGAAAAGGAAATGCTAATATTACAGATGCAAAAGTAGAAAACTTTACAGCCAACGGAAACTATGCAATAGGTGGTATTATAGGAATTGGTATAGCTAATATAAGAGACTCAATTGTAAGTAATATAAATACATTGGTACAAGATGGAGAAAATCCATTACCAACAGGAGAAACAGTTGTAGGAGGAATTGCAGGTATAGCAGTTGAAGAGTCAGAATTATCTAATGTAACAGTAAACTCAAAAGAAACTGAAGGAGACGAAAACAGCAGTACAACATTAACATCAAATTATATAGCTGGAGGAATTGCTGGTATTAATTCTGGAAGAATAATAGATGCAATAGTGGATAAAATAACTGTAAAAAGTAATAAAGAATTTGTTGAAGTTAAAGATATAGATGAAATTGAAGATTTAACTGAAGAAGAAATAAATAAAGCTGAAGCAGAAGTATTAGAGAGAAATCAAACAATGGAAAAAACAGTATCTGCAATATCAGCACAGTATTTTGAAGAAGCTATTAATTCAATTATTAAACAAGTAACAGTTATACAAGGAACTGTGAGTGAGGTTGTGGATAATCAACCATAATAAAAAGCTCAACTATGTTTATAAGCATAGTTGAGCTTTTTGCGACAGCGAAACTGTAACAGCTCCATAAAAAATGATATATAACCATATTGTATAATAAAGATTTTTATTATATAATCTAATCAAACTACAAAAAAGAGAGGTAAAAATATGCCAAACAAAAGAAAAAAAGAAGCTAGAACAAATAAAAAAGAGGGTAAAGTAAGTCTTTTAAAAAGAATTATATATGCAATTACCATTTTGCTAACAATAGTGTATATAATCTTCAGAATTGTTTTCACACTTCCTACCAATTTAGGAATATTAGGATTAGTATTATCTATAATAGTATTACTATTAGAATTATGGGAATCTTTTGATTTTTTCACATATTATTTAAACATATTAAGGGTAAAGAAAAGAAAAAAAGTTACTCCAATAGTACAAGATAAAATTTTATACCCAGAGGTTGATGTACTAATAGCAACATTAAATGAAAGTGAAGCAATAATAAAAGAAACAGTAGAAGCTTGTAAAAATATGGAATATCCTGATAAATCAAAAGTTCATATATACATTTGTGATGACGGAAATAGAAGAAATATAAAGCAGTTAGCAGAGGATATAGGTGTTAACTATATTACAAGATTAACAAATAAAGATGCAAAATCTGGAAATTATAATCATGCTTTGAAAAATATTAATTCACCATACGTCGCGACCTTTGATGCGGATATGGCTCCAACAGATAAATTCTTAATGAAAACGATTCCATTTTTTATAAAAGAAAGTAATATAGGGTTTGTTCAATTACCACAAAGTTTTAAAAATCCGGATATCTTTCAGTTAAGGTATGGTTTAAGTGACAAAATACCTTTTGAACAAGATTATTTTTATCATTCAATTCAAATTGCAAAAAATGAAACTAATTCAGTTATATTTTGTGGAACGAATGCAGTTTTCGCTAGAGAAGCACTAGACAAGGTAGGAGGATTTGCTAAAAATACGATATCAGAAGATATTGCTACGGGAATGTTAATTGAGTCTGAACATTATAAAGGTGTTGCATTGGAGGATGTAGAAGCATATGGTACTGCAGTAAATGATGTAACAGGTTTCATAAAACAACGCTCTAGATGGGCTAGGGGTTGCGTTCAAATTTTAAAGAATTATAAAATAATAAATAACAAAGGATTATCTATTAGGCAAAAACTTGAATACTTATCATGTATATCATATTGGTTTTTTGGATTGAAAAGAATGATATATATTATTGCACCACTGCTATTTAGTATATTTGGAATTATAATAGTAGACTGTGATTTAACCACATTCATTGCTGTTTGGTTACCAACGTATCTATTAAAAAGAGTTGCAATAGATGTCTTAGAGGATAATAGAAGGTCGTCAACTTGGAATAAGATATATGAAACTGTGCTGGCACCAGTATTGTGCAAAGAAGTGCTAAAGGAACTTTTAGGATTTGGAAATACACGATTTGATGTTACCCCAAAGGGAGCTATGCCAAGCAAAATGACCAAGCTTCATAGAAGATTATCGCTTAGTCATTTGATATTATTGATATTTAGTGTGATTGGTTTTATTATGAGTGTGTTAAAAGTAAATACAGAAGGTTTTTATGTTTATGTATTATCTATGGTGTGGTTAATGTCAAATATATTCTATTTAACTACTGCAGTAATTTTTGATTTTAGCAATAAAATGAAACTGCCAAAGGAGTTTGTTCCTAATAAGGTTAAGGTGTATGGAAAATTGTCAAGCTGGAGGATATTTTTTTAAGCTTTCAAATTGTGGGACATAGAGAATTCACTTTCCAAATCATAAACTCTTGTTGTACTTAATTGTTACAGACCAGCCATGGGCTTTTGCAATAAGCCGTCCAATATAAGAATTTTGTAATCGCAAAAAAACATATTAACATTCCGCAAACTTGCTGGCTCGGTTTTGTCAAAAGGCAAAAGGAATCTACGAAACAGTGCAAAGTTTTAATACTATCAATTCCTTTTGCTTCTTTTGATAAACCTTGCCAAACTGCGCATTTTGGACTCCATTGTTAATATGCTTTTTTGCTCTTACATAATTCTTATATTGGACTACTCAGTAATAATGGCTGACCA
>CAMPBM010000035.1 GCA_946637865.1 uncultured Lachnospiraceae bacterium
GCGATTACATAATTTTGACTTTTTACGGCTTATTGCAAAAGCTGTGAATTGTAACACTAGAGTAGTAAAAAATTTCAAAATTTTCAAAAAATATATTGCACTTAGATAATAAATGTGATAATATGAACTTGTTAACATATAGGGGTATAGTGTTAATGGTAGCACATCGGTCTCCAAAACCGCCTGTGAGGGTTCGAATCCTTCTACCCCTGCCACCAATCGAACTATTAGAATTTAGTTCGATTTTATTTTAGATGAGGTATTTATATGGAAAAAATAAAATTAATTATAAAAAAAGTATGTACTAAAGAAGTTATTTTTTATGGTATTTTTGGAATATTAACTACTATTCTAAATATATCTGTTTCATTTATTTTGGAAAGCAAGTTGAAAATTGATGGAGCAATTGCTAGCGCTGTTGGAATTATACTAGCAGTAATTTTTGCGTACTTCACTAATAGGAAACTTGTATTTAATTCTACAGCCCAAACTTTTAAAGAACAACTTAATGAATTTAAAAAATTCGTACTAGGTAGAGCTCTTACAATGGTTTTAGAAGAAGGTGGTGTAATTATTTTCTATAATCTTGTTGGCTTGCCCTATTTACCAGTAAAAGTTGCTTTGACTGTAATTGTAGTTATTCTAAATTTCTTTATTAGTAAGTTATTTGCTTTTAAACAAAAATAATTTTTTATTATTACCCCGTAGTATTGCACAAAAGTGTTTTATATATTTCCCGTTATATTGTACAAAAGAGCCATTTAACATTAAAAGGGAGGTTGGACAAATTATGTTATTTCAAAGAGATTTTAATAATATGTTAAAAATTTATTTTACAGTTATTCTTACTTTTATATTACTTATTTGCGTATTTTTTATTCCACTTGCTGATAGTTTCGATATTTTACCATTTTCTCAATCTGGAACATTTAATGAATTAACAGCCCAACAGAGCATTGAAAATTCAAACTATTCGCAAAAAAACTCACAAGTTATATCCTTTAACAATATTGGTTGGCCTTTACCTGGATACACTACTATAAGTTCTCCTTTTGGTTATCGAGGAATACCAACTGCTGGTGCTACTTCATTTCACGGTGGTGTAGATCTTCCTGCACCTGCAGGCACAAACATCATATCAGCAATTTCTGGAAAGGTTACTCATACTGGATTTATGGGTAGTGGTGGATGTACTGTTGTTGTAGAAAATGAGAAATACACAGTTATTTTTCATCATATATCACCCAGCTACCTAGTCCATCCTGGAGATTATGTTGAGCAAGGACAAGTTATAGCTCAAGTTGGTCCAAAAAATGTGTATGGATTTTCAAATAATCCATACACAGATATTAATCGGAAATCCTACTAATGGTGCAACCACTGGTCCCCATTTACATTTTACTGTAAAAATTGGTGGTGAGTATGTTGATCCTATGTCATTATTCTAGTTTCCAGATATTTTCATTAGTTTTTAAATATTTTCAATTTGCCAATCTATAACTTCCAGCCCATTATCCCTTAAATACTTGTTGGCTTTTATAAAATGATTGTTTCCAAAAAAGCCATTTCTAGCTGAGAATGGGCTTGGATGAGCAGATTCTAATACTAGATGTTTTGGATTTCTTAATAATTCTTTTTTTGATTTTGCAAAATTTCCCCAAAGCATAAAAACAACCGGGGTATCTTTTTTATCTATTTCCTCTATTATCTTGTCAGTAAATGTTTCCCATCCTTTTCCTCTATGAGAGGCTGGCATATCTTTTTGAACTGTCAGCACAGAATTTAATAATAATACCCCTTGCTTTGCCCATTTTACAAGGTATCCATTATTTGGTATGTAACATCCCAATTCAGTATTTAATTCTTTATAAATATTTTTTAGTGAAGGTGGCGTTTTTATGCCCGGACATACAGAGAAGGAAAGTCCATGTGCTTCTGATTCTCCATGGTATGGGTCTTGACCTAGTATTACAACTTTTACATTATCGTATGGCGTATATTCAAAGGCTGAATATATATTTTCTTTTTGTGGATATATCGTTTTTGTTTGGTACTCATTTTCTATAAATTCATTTAGTTTCTTATAGTATTCTTTTTTGGATTCATTTTCTAGTATGTTTTTAAAATAGTTCATAACTTTTTTCGTATAATTAACTATGCATTATACGAACTCCTTTCTTTAGATTCTTGTATATAACACACTTGTAGCCCGCTATGAGTTAGTTTCTATTTACTTTCATTCGCTTTTTGCTTGCTTTTTGTTTACTTTTTATTCGCTTTTTATTCACTTTTATATGGTTTTTATTGGTTCGATATTTTTTCATTTTTGAAATTGGAGGCGGACTCTTTGTAATCTGTGGCATAATTTTCTAATCTCCGTCCTCAATTCAAAAAATCAGTTCTAAATTTAAAAAATAAAAAGACTGTTGTTTCAAAAACAGCAATCTTTTATTTTTAGCTTCTTAGAACAGACACTCTAATCATTTACATATCGTCTTCATCATCTTCATTTTCATCACCTTCATAATCATTTTCTTCACCTGTATAATGAAAATCATCTTCAAAAGTGTTAAAAAAAGAATTTTGACATTTAGAGTCACACATTGAGCAGTGACCAGAGCATGCATTGGAATCATCTCCATTCCAATCTAACTCTATAACATTTTGACACTCTGGACACCTTATATCTGTTTTAGCCTCAATGTCAGCTGTAAATTCTGTATTACAGTATGGACAAACAATTTCAAAATCATATCCGTCCTCATACATATCATTCTCTATTCCTGTAATTGATGTTTGCATTTTATTAACCTTAGTTTCGATAGAGTTTTGAACTTTTTCAATATTTTCTAATCTAATATTTATGTTATTAGTCATTTTATCTATTACTTCCATGTGTAATGCAGAAATCTCTGCTATTTTTTTGTTAATATAGTCAAGTTCACCTTTATCCTTAATGTTCCTCTCAATATCTTTCATAATATTTTGAAACTTTTCAGTTAATTCCGACATATATCTAAGTCCTTTCCATTTTTACTAATTATTCACAAATTAATTGCAATTCATTAGTTTACTCTTTCCATATAATCCCCAGTTCTAGTGTCTATTTTTACAATATCTCCAATATTAATAAATAAAGGAACTATTATTTCGAAACCATTTTCCAATTTTGCTGGTTTACCTGATGTTGTTGTTGTGTTTCCTGCAAATCCTGGTTCTGTGTATACTACTTCTAATTCAACAAACATTGGTGGTTCAACTGCAAATACATTACCCTTGAATGATAATATTTTTACATTCATATTTTCTTTCATATATTTTAAAGCATCACCTAATTGCTCCTTGTTTAAAGGCATTTGTTCGTATGTTTCATTATCCATGAAATAATATAAATTTTCGTCATTATATAAATATTGCATCTCTCTTTTTTCTATTTCTGCTCCTGGGAACTTTTCTGATGGATTGAATGTTTTTTCTAAAACAGCTCCACTAATTACATTTTTTAATTTTGTTCTAACAAATGCTGCTCCTTTACCTGGTTTTACATGTTGAAATTCTACAACTTTGAAAACGTTTCCGTCCATTTCAAATGTTGTACCATTTCTAAAATCTCCTGCCATATATACTTCTGCCATTATTATTTCCCCTTTCAATTATTATTCTTTATTAATATTTATATATAATACACTATTTCGTGTGAAAAATCAAGTATTTTATATATATTAAAATTTTTAATGTTACTGTTTAATAGTTTTGTCTTCTGAGTAGCCCAAACCATAGAATTAAGTAGCGTTCTGAAATATATTAATACGTAGTGGAGTGCGCAGTTTTGGCGCTCCTACCTTATGTCTTTTTCTCAAATCTAATCGCCAGTAAACGAACGGAGTATTAATATATTTCAGAACGCTACTTAATTCTATGGTTTGGGCGGATTGTTTTGTAAAAAGTGTTAAGCAGTAACTTTTAATGGTTACTGTTTGATTATTGATTAGCAATCTCTAATCCAAAATCTGATATAGCCTCATATAAATATTTCTTCTTTCCCTCAGACATGCTCACTAATGGCAAACGTGGTTTTCCAAACCCAAAGCCAATTGCATTAATTGCCTCTTTTACAGGAATAGGATTAACCTCTAAAAACAAGCAATTTATTAATTCTAAACTACTTATCTGTTTTTCAAGCGCTACCTTGCCATTTCCTTTTGTATATTCCTCTATCATACTGTGCGTAAACTTCGGTGCAATATTAGATAAAACAGAGATGACTCCAATTCCACCTAAAGATAGTATTGGCACTATTTGATCGTCATTGCCTGAGTATATGTACAAATTGTTACCACATAGCTGTACTATTTGGGCAATTTGTGAAATATTGCCACTTGCCTCTTTAGTTGCAACAATATTGTCTATTTTGGATAATTCGTAATATGTTTTTGGTTCTATATTTATTCCAGTTCTACTTGGGACATTATACAGAATAATCGGAAGGTTTGTACTTTGTGCTATTTTTGAATAATGCTTTATCAAACCTTCCTGGGTTGTTTTATTATAATATGGTGTTACTATTAAAGCTCCATCTGCTCCAACCTTTTCAGCATACTTGGTCATATCAATAGTATTCTTTGTATTATTTGTTCCTGTTCCTGCTATTACAGGAATTCTTTTATTAACTTTCTCTACAACAAATTTTATACATTCTTTTTTTTCGTATTCGCTCATTGTGGCAGATTCTCCCGTAGTTCCACAAACTATAATAGCATCCACCTGGTTCTCAATTTGAAATTCGATAAATTTGCCAAACTCGTTATAGTTGATTTTTCCAGCTTCATCAAATGGTGTGCATATAGCAGTCCCACAACCTTTAAAGATAATATCCTTCATAATTATCACCCTTTCTGTTAAAGTTTGATAAATTAAGATTACTAATATTTATCAGACTTTTATTTTCTTAAGATGATATTATTCCTGGTGGGCTATTTGTATGCATTTTAATGAAATAAATTCAACTATGTGTTTTCTAACGTCATTCAAATATGCATTTTCCATCGTCATTATGAAATAAATTCAACTACGCATTTTCCATCGTCATTTGCTTTTATTATTGATTTGTTACCTTCTTTTATTGTTCCATCTAATATAGCTTCACTAATTTCATCTTCTACAAATGTTTGTATTGCTCGGCGTAACGGTCTTGCACCATAATTCTTATCAAAACCTTTGTCAAAGATTAGTTTTTTTACGCTTTCGTCTATTTCTACTTTGATATTATTCTTTATTAGTCTTTCCTGAACCTTATTTAACATTATACCAATAATTTGCATAATATCTTCATCAACAAGTTTATGAAATACAATTATTTCATCAATACGATTAATAAACTCTGGCTTAAACTCCTTTTTTAGCTCTTCCATTACATCCTTTTTTATTGTTTCATATTGCTTATTTTCTTCTTTTTTATCATTGTTCACGCTTGATGAAAATCCCAGCAGTTTTCTGTCTGTAATCATTCTAGCACCTATGTTTGAGGTCATAATTACTACTGTATTTTTGAAGTTAACAGTTCTTCCTTGAGAATCTGTTAAATGTCCATCCTCTAAAATTTGAAGTAACATATTCATAACATCTGGATGTGCTTTTTCTATTTCATCAAATAGTACTACTGAATATGGCTTTCTTCTAATCTTTTCAGTTAATTGTCCTCCTTCATCAAAGCCGACATAGCCTGGTGGTGAACCTATCAATTTAGAAACTGAGTGTGATTCCATAAATTCAGACATATCAATTCTTACAATGCAATCTTCATTTCCGAATAATACTTCCGCCAACGCTTTGGATAGTTCTGTTTTTCCTACACCTGTAGGTCCCATAAATAGGAATGACCCTATTGGTCTGTTTGGATCTTTTAACCCTACTCTACCTCTCCTTATGGCTCTTGCAACAGATTCTACTGCTTCATTTTGACCTACAACTCGTTTATGCAAACTAGCTTCTAAATTTTTTAGCTTTTCGCTCTCATCCTGAGTCAATTTTTTTACTGGGATACCAGTCCAGGTAGCTATTACTTCAGCGATATCTTCTTCGTTTAATATTGTAATATTTCTACTAGTTTTATTTTCCCATCTTTTATTATCTTTTTCTAATTTTTCAAGTAAACTTCGTTCTTCATCTCTTAAAGTAGCTGCCTTTTCAAAATCTTGAACTAAAATAGCTTCTTCCTTTTCATTTTCAATTTGGCTTATTTTTTCCTCTAGCTCTTTTAATTTTTCAGGTCGAGTATATGTTTTCATTTTTAGCTTTGAAGATGCTTCATCAATTAAGTCTATTGCTTTATCTGGCAAAAATCTATCATTTATATATCTTACAGATAAGTTAACCGCAGATTCAATTGCTTCATCTGTTATCTTTACATTATGATGTGCTTCATATTTATCTCGAATCCCTTCTAAAATCTTAATAGTTTCTTCTACCGATGGTTCTAGTACAGTTACTGGGCTAAATCTTCTTTCTAAGGCTGCATCTTTTTCAATATGCTTTCTATATTCACTAATAGTAGTTGCCCCTATTAATTGGATTTCTCCTCTTGCAAGTAGTGGCTTTAAAATATTTGCTGCATCCACTGCACCTTCTGCACTTCCAGCACCTACAATTGTATGAATTTCATCAATAAATAATATTATATCTCCTGCTTTTTTTACTTCGTTTAAAGATTTTTTTATTCTTTCTTCAAAATCTCCTCTATATTTTGCTCCAGCTATCATACTAGTAATATCTAATGTAACAACCCTCTTATTTTTTAATAATTCTGGTACATCTCCTATAACTATTTTTTCAGCTAAACCTTCAACTACTGCTGTTTTCCCAACGCCAGGCTCTCCTATTAGACATGGATTATTTTTGGTTCTTCTTGATAAAACTTGTATTGTTCTTTCTATTTCATCTTTTCTTCCTATAACAGGATCCAACTTTCCTTCTCTTGCTTGATTGGTTAAATCTGCGCCAAATTGATTAAGCGTTGGAGTTGAATTGTAACTTCCTACATATTTACTGTCAAACGAGTCGTTTTGGGCAAAATCTTCCTCGTTTATTACCTTAACAATTTCATTATATATCTTCTGTGGGCTAACGTCCAAATCTAGCAATATTCTAACAGCAACACTATCTGCTTCCTGCATTATACCTACTAGTAACTGCTCGGTTCCGATGAATTCACTACCTATTTTTTTGGATTCTCTAAATGCATTCTCTATAACTTTCTTGGTTCTGGGCGTAAATCCAGCTGTTTCAATATTACCTATATCACTTTCTACAATTCCTATAAGTTCTTCTATTTCTTCTAGGATTTTTTCTGGAGTAACATTCTGCAATTCTAAAACCTTACTTGCAACTCCACTTCCTTCTTGTGTTAAGCCATATAGTAAATGCTCTGTTCCTATATAGCTATGTCCCAGCTCAGAAGCAGTTTTATTTGCAATTTGTATTGCCTTCTCGGCTCTGTTTGTAAATTTATATTGCATACATAATCTCCTTTCATTTTTGTACATTATATAATATCATAAAAATAGGAGTTTTATCAATAGTTTTTGTTAGATTTTGCTTCTTTTTCATCTGTCATTTTGCTCATTCTGTTGGCTCTCTCTTTCTGTCCATCTAAGGTTAGCCACGCAAAATATGAAGAAACAAATTCACCATATTTTGTACTATCCTCTATGTCGTCTTCGTCATTTTTCATATAGCACTCACTTTCCTTTCATTTTTTTATTAAAAGGTTTATTTAGTTTTGAAAACTTGTTTTTTTAGTTATTACCTTTTAAATATTTTTTATCTAATTTAATTATTTACTTTTGTAGAGTTATTATACTTAGATTTGAATTTTTGAAAAAGAAATGAGTACAAAAAAATAATAGTTGATATTTATATGTAAATGCCTGAAAAAAACTTATATTTTTATGTAAATTCAAGAAATTACCAGTTTAAAAAATTTGTAAATGCATATCATAATATTGAAAAAGCAAGAAAGTTTTTTCAGTATTACAAAGGTACAATTATAGGAGGTGAATATTATGTCAAACTATAACAATTCAAATAAAAAAGTGGTTCCAGCAGCTAGCGAAGCTTTAAATAAATTCAAATATGAAGTAGCTAGTGAGGTTGGTGTTAACTTAAAAGATGGTTACAATGGTGACTTATCTTCAAGAGACGCTGGTAGAATCGGTGGTAACATGGTTAGAAAGTTAATACAACAAGCTGAAAGCAATATGACAAAATAAGTTAGCTATTAGCGACGAAGGAGCTTTACAGATAACTTATGCAACTGAACGCATGTGAAGTTGTATACCTTAGAAAAGCTAGTTAGATTATTTGCAGGGATATTTTTCTTGGTTTTATGAATTTTAAATTTTTGTTTTATAGCAAATTCATTTGAAATACATAAAGGCAGGAATTGTGTTCCTGCCTTTTTATTCCAGATGTATCAAGATTCAATATACACCTAATAATACTCTCTTATAAATCCAAAAATGTCTTCATTATTTTCCTTAACCTTTTCATCTTTCAACAATTCATCTAATGTAAAGTAAATTCCGTCAACATCAGCATCAACTTCGTAGAAATAATGATGATATTATATCTGGATTTTCTATATTATCTAAAATACTAATTATACTCTCCTTTTACAATATAAAAACATATTATTTCTCCTGTGAATTATCAATTTCTGTTTCTATATTTTGTACCATTTGTCTTTGGTTATTTCTTATTATTGTTTCTTGATTATTGATTTCTCCTGTTCTAGTCCTTGTTTTAGTAGCTTGTATTCCACTTCTTAATATATCTGTAGTTTGTCTTCCTCTTGATTTTATTCTATCTTCAGCAAATCTCTGTAATTCCCATTTTTCTTCTCTTGGAAAAGGCATTTCACTAACATCCCAATCTCTTCCTTGTGAAGACCTTGTTTGGCTCATTTCACCTTTTGACAATAAATAATACTTATAAGAATATTGGTTTTCATGGAATCTTCCAGCGTCAAATGTTATATCACTTAAATACGTTCCTCTCTGCAAATAAGTTTTTATCATCGAATGATCTGAATATTTATAACCTTTTTCTATTTTATCCGCATCGTACAAGCATACAACTTCTTGTGATTTTATGCCACACTTGCTTAATAAGTATTGGAACATCCTTACATAACCTTCACATACACATGTTCTATAAAAAAAACCTTCTGCCAATCCATTTGCATTTGTTTTTCCTGTATGAAATTCCATTCTTTTTTTAGCATCTGCTGCAACAGCAGAATAATTATACTCTACATTTTCTTTCATAAAATCATACAAAATCGTAAACTTTTGTTCTTCAGTATCTCCCTGTTCTATATAGGAATTTATTATACTGTCTGCCCTTCTGTCTATTTCTCTCATAGTATAATTCCTATAAGTACATTTTTGTTCTCTTTTTTCAGTCCTTTGAGTATAATTAAATTGCCTGTTTATCATTTCGCTCCACAATAAAGTATCATCTTGCATTTGTTGTGTAATACATTCTCCTTGAATTCGTCCATTCTGTATTTTATCATTATGTTGTAAAATTGCTTTTTGTATTTCTGGATACATTAATACATCTAAATTCAAAGATTTACCATTTCCAATAAGTCGTACTAAATCGCTACATATTTTACTTGTATGACTTAAAGATATGTTATCATAAATTTCAACACTAGCTATATTTTTTAACTTAGCTAACCCTTCTACCATTTTTAAATCTTGATTTGATCTTATTGTTAAAAATTGCAGGTTTTCAAAAGTTGAAACATCTATTCCATGTAATCCATCAGCATTTTCAATAGTCAATGATGTTAATTGTGGACATTTTGCTGAGATTTGTCTTATAGTTTTTCCTGTTAAACTTTCCACATTTCTTATACTAATACTCTGTAGATTAGGATACATTGATAATAATGGAATAAGTTTTAACTTAGATTCAGGTATATCAATATGTTTAATACTCTGTATATCACTCATAAAATATTCTCCTTTGTGTATTGTGAAACCTCAAATTCTAATAACGAGAGTGAGGTCTTCCAAATTTTCCTTCTTCTTCATCTTAATCTTTTCCTTGTTTTTCAGTTTCTTGTTTTTCTTTTTCATCTTCAATCATTTCATCTAACTGGCTTGAATCTTTTTCTCCTATAGTTTTTCCCTTTCTTGTATTAAATTTATTAATATTCAAAGATTATTTCAGCTTTGTTAAACTCTTTATTTTCTATTTCCTTATTAGTAATTAAAACGTTCATACAGTAATCGTCTCCAGTTTCAAAATTACTCATCAACTTTAATAAGCATTCTTTCTTCTTTGATGTATAAAAATCCGTATTACAATAATCTGCATAACCACCTAATAATAGTGGGTATATTTCAACCTTTTTTTCTATTAAGTACCACCATATATCTGTGTTATCCTCATCATATTTTAAAAGATTTAGACCTATAGATTGGTTATATTCCCTTATTGTTCTTTTAATAGCCAATTCTATGCCATTATCAATTAATGGCATATATGTAATACATTCTTCTAGATTAATCTTTACATTAGAAGATGCAAACCCCCAAAATTTTAACTCTTCTGTTTCTGGTAGCTCTGTTTGATATGGAAGAGATAAATCATCGTAATATCTTATCTGACTTTCTGGATTTATACTGTTAGTTTCTACATATATCTGTAAAACTCCATTCTTTGGATATTCTTCCAATTCTAAATCATTAAAATTGATTTGTATAAGCAATTTCAATGGCTTACCAGCCTTACTGTATGGATATTTTTCTCCGATTGGTAAAAATGGTTTCCCATACATCTTTGAATCTGTTATGCCAGGTATTTCTGATTTTTCAGGGATAACAATTTTATAGCACCTTTTTGCAGTCAATTTTTTATATATATCAATGAAACCATTAACTTTACTTAAATATTCTTTTTCCTTCTGCTTATCTTTCATTAAATTATATATAAATGCTATTTCACCATTTGCATAATCTATACCATTTTGTGCAATTTTTTCAAAGAACTGTATTGCTTGTGTATAATTCTTATTCTTTTTATAATAGTTTGCAAAGTAGTATAAATCGGTAATATCTTTATCATTCAATTCTATATTGATTTTATTTGTTATGTTTTTACACTCGTCAACTATTTTTTTATTTTCTTGTTCCTCTGGACACCATTCAGCAAATATAAATAATTCTTCCCTTTGTTCTTTATGTAGCATACGAACTTCACTTTTAAAAGTAAAATTAAAGTAATATTCATAATCAAAGAAAATCTTATCTTGTAGTTTCTTGTTTTCATTTAACAATAATAAAAATATATAAAACATATATTTACTTTTTAATATAGTTTTTCCATTAGCATCTATAAGAATTGTATCATTATCATCCTTTGAATTAAATATATCATTTTCTAGGAACTTTTTTAGATACTTTATATTTCCTACTTTTACTTTTTTTATCTTTGATACGCACTGGTCATTTTTTATATTTATAGCTATTATTGTTCCATTATCATAAATATATAACAACCTCTTATTCTTATCATTATAATCATATTCAATGTATATATTTTTTTGTTTTTCTATAGTTCTAGCAATATCTTCATCAAGTTCTAATTCTTTGTTTTCTTCATTTTTTAACATATCAAAATCTAATTTATTCAAAGAATAAACTAGTTCCATAATTACTGCTTTTCTACTATCTTCAGTCAAAGTTTTAAATTTTTGCAAAGCCTGTTTGTTTAATGGAGAGGCGTCAATCATTAGCTCAATTTCTTCATTCTTATACATTTGGGAAGTTTTATTAATTATATCCTGTTTCTCATAACCTATTTTTACGATAACATATTTTAGTATGCTATACAAAGCTAATCTTTCAGATATATTAACATTTTTTGTTGCCTCATCTACAAACCTGTTAATATTCTTTTCATTCAAGAAACTTCTATTTTGATGTGCTTCTAATTCTAAATAACACATAGGAGATTTCTTGCTAGTATCGTCAGAGTGATTCAATAGCTCCATACTATTCTCCCTTCAAATTATTCAATCCTTTGTTTATTATTTCAATCCACTTTTCATCTGAGTTACCTTCTGTTTTGCATATTTCAAGGGCCATGTCGAAATTTTCTTTTGCTTTATCATCTTCAAATAAGAAATAATACATTTTGCCTAATTCATTATAATTCTTTATTTTTTCGTTTACATTTTTATATTCGCCTAATTTATTAAGTTCTTCCCTATAATAAATTGATTTTCTATACAAGCCATAATATTTTTCTTTGTATTCTTCAATATTGTCTTTTTTATATGCTTTTTTATACTCATGAGCCATATTATTGTAATTAACGGCTAGACGACCATATAGATATGATTTTTTATTTGGATATTCCTCTACTAATTTTTCTCTTATGCTAATAGCTTTATATGTCAATTCATCTGACTTATCATTTACCCCACCAACAATATCCCACAAGATATAGGCATAACTTGAATAAGCATTAGATAAATAACTTCGTGCTTGATATGAATTAGAATAGCTTTCAAGATATTTTTCAAGAAAATTAATATATTTATTATAATATTCTTCAGCTAAATCATATTGCTTATTTTCAGCTAATTCCCATGTCAAATCATCATATATAGTTAATAAATAATTATATTTTTCTGCAATTTCATCAACATTATCGAATAATGAACCAAAATTACATCTTTCTATTAAATCTACTTCTTTTTTTAGATACTCAATGTTGTTTGCATTTTCTTTTTTGCTTGTTAAATATATATATAATATAGCAAAATAGAAAGCATATTTTTCAGGATTTTCACTCAACAATCCTTCATTATCATTAATAAATCCATTTACATTGTTATTATCCATTTCGTATATTTCTTGTACAAATTTATCAACTTGTTCTTCATTGTATAAAAATTCCCAATCATCAGCTTTTTCTTTTATTTCCCACATTGCCATCTTTACAAAAGCTATTAATTGTATTTCATCAAAATTCTCACTACTTACCTTATTATAATAATTTCTGGCCGTATGATTTTCTGGCATTACAGCCATTAATTCGTCTGACCATTCTTTACCTTTATTATAATTAAATTTTCTTATTATAAGTTCTAAAGACTCATTACCTACAGCTAGTCCATAATAAATCATTGATTCAATTAAATTTTTAATATTTTCTTCCATATTTCTATTCCTCCATTTTTTATTCTTTTTCCTTATCAACATCCTTTGTTTTTTCTCTGTTATTTTCTTTTATAACAGAGAATTGACTATTAATATCTGATATTTTAGTCTGCACTTCTGTAGCTTGAACAGCTCCTTCTAATAATTTGCCATTGCATCTATCTGTTAATGTTTGTGAATAATCTCTATCCTGTAGTATTTGTAAGAAAGATTCATAATCTTGAACTTTACCTATATCAATACCACTTCTTTCACACCAACCTCTGACCATTTCTATATTCTCTGGTGTTGTAATAATAGAAAACAAAACATCTGGATTTTTTTCAAAAGATACACTTTCTATTCTTAATGATTTTCCCGCTTTTTTCTCTGTTTCTTCATCTGTTTCCAAAACGAATATGCAACCATCTGGCATAAAAGGACTTGAATTTTCTAAAAAAGCATAACTTAATGAAGTATGTATTCCACTTGCAGATTCTTTTGAGGTTACCCATATTTCGCCAGCTGATGTTATATCTGATTCTTCTCCTCTTTCTCCAGGAGAGCTTATCCCTTTTGACTCAATTATATCTCTTGCACTATAAATTGTAGTTCCATGAAAAAGCAAATGTAAATCTTCTGGAATAGTCTTACATATTTTATCATTGTAAGTATTTAATATGTTTTTTTTGTATTCTTCAATCTCTGGTGTGCTAGGTCTGAAAAATTCCATTTGTTTTTCTCTTTTGGCTAATAATATTTTGTCTTGTTCTATTCGATTAGGCAAAATAGATGTTCTTAAATATTCTCTTTGTCGTTCATTATATTTATCGTTTGAATCTAGACCTTCTAATTCCTGTTCACTTTTTTCAATCTTCTTTTTTATTTCTGCTATCATACCACTTAATCGTTGTTTTGCCTGTTTATAATCTTCTTGTTGTTCCATTGTTACCTCCTATTCTATTATTTCCTGATATGTAAAATTTTTAATACTTTTTCAAAAAATTTCTTTACTGTAGATTCTTTATATTCAATTAATTGATTTGGTTCTTCATTTTTTTCTTCCACTTGCTCCTGATTGTTGTTATTCTTTTTGAAAATATTATCAGGATTATATTTTTCTCTTAACTCTTCTTGATATTGATTTTCGTTATTTGCATATACTTGTTTTAATCTTTCTTTTTCCTTTTCACCTTTACACCAATATTGCAAATTTAGTAATGCAATTAAAGCTAGTGTTTCTTTTTTTAAATTTTGTTCCTTTATTGATATATTTGGATTAATTCCCTTATGATAATTATTATCTTTTTCCTTTTTGAAAAAATTTCTCAATTTAACAGGCACTTCATTTCTTGTTTTTTCATCTAATAAACTTAAAAACTCATCTATTTCTGAGTATGCTTGTTTAGTTTGAATATCAATTTCCATGATAACCTCCATTCCGTCGCTTCGCTCGGCACAAAGTGCCATGAAAAA
>CAMPBM010000036.1 GCA_946637865.1 uncultured Lachnospiraceae bacterium
CATACATAATTTTGATTTTTTACTACTCTACAGTAATAGACCGTGAATTGTAACGATGTAAAAAGAATAAATGCAAATTTTTATTGAAAAAGCTTGACTTTATTTACATAATATGGTACAATATAGTCGAAAGCATTTTATAATCCTGTATGTGTTTTCATCATTCGTATAAACCCACAAAATAATTTTTTTCAGGAGGTAAAAAAATGAAATCAAAAAAGTTTATCGTGTCCTTCAGAACAACCGACTACCCCGACAAGTACACTGAGAAGAAAACAAGCATAGAATACGTTCGAGTTTATGCTGACGATGAAGATGAGGCAAAATCCCTCGCAAGAACAATACTCTACAATAGATATCCGTGGGATGACATAAAATTCGACAAAATCGACTGTCTCGGCAGAACCATAGATGAGAATGTATATGATGTAACATTCTACATCGAGACAAAAAGAGGCTTCAGAAGATATGCTCGAACAACCATAAGAGCATTTACAAAGGAGGATGCTGAAATGGACTCACGTCTGTATGCACTAACAGAATTCACTAGAGTACACATATCCAAAATTGACATTGATAAACGATAAACGCTCTGATTGAGCACAAAAGGGGCAAGTGTAAAAACTTGCTCCTTCTTTTTGTTTAAAAAGGATTGTAAAATCTCCGTAAAATTGGGGACAGACTTTTTTAAATTTGGGACAGCAATTAAAAAAATGTCTTTGATTTAAAAAAGTCTGTCCCCAATTTCAAAAAATCTTAAGTTGACAGCCCCCCATGTCTTAAACCTTAAATCAACAATTTTTTAAACTTCAATCCAATATATTTTTCCAGCTTATCCATAAATTCTTTAGCATTTATTTCCTTCTTAGCTACCATATCTAAACCCTTCTCCCAGCTAGCAGTCAGCTTTGGATTTAGCATATCTGGCATAGAGCTATTCACAACATCAAAAATAACCTCACCCTTTTCCGTAGGTGTAATTATTTGAGTTTTACTGTTAATCTTAATATACTGGATTCTTTCTAATTTCTTCATAATTTCGGCTCTTGTAGCACTCGTACCAATACCAGCACCTTTAATCTGTTCCCTTAACTCCTCATCTTCTATTAACTTACCCGCATTTTCCATTGCTAATATTATTGAACCAGAATTATACCTAGTAGGTGGGCTAGTTTCGGCATCTTTAGTTTCGAAATTTATAATTTCAATCTCGCTTCCCTTTTTTAAGCCTTTTAAAAAATCTTCACTAACTTCATTTTCTTTTTTGTTTAAACCCTTATTTATTTTTGGCATTTTGCTTGTTTTTTCTGTATCATCTATACCTTTTTCATTGCCTGGGTTAGACTTTACAATTTCCAAATATCCCATCTTAGTGCATACTTTACTAGTTGTAGAAAACTCCTCATTATCAACATTTAAAGTAATAGATAACTTGTTAAATTCAGCTGGTGGATAAAATATGCTTAAAAACCTCTTTACAATTAATTTATAAATATCTTTTTGCAATGAATTTAAACTTCCAAAATTTTCATATCCCTGTCCTGTAGGAATAATAGCGTAGTGATCTGTAATTTTACTATCGTTAACATATTTTGATTTTACAATATTCGTAGAATATTTCTCATCAATCATTTTCTTAATATAGCCTTGAACCTCATTATCCATATAACCTTTAGCAATTCCATTTAAGTTTTTTGAAATAACCTTGGCAATTGCTGTTGACAATACTCTTGCATCAGTTCTAGGATATGTAACTAATTTTTTCTCATATAAAGTTTGGATAACCTCCAAAGTTTCATCTGGCTTTATCTTAAATCTCTTAGTACACTCATTCTGAATTTCTGCTAAATTAAAAAGTAATGGCGCATTTTCTTTTTGTTTGGTCTTTTTTAACTCTGTTACAATTGCTTTCTTACCTTTAAGTGAGGTTATAAAATTCCTAGCATCTTCAACTTTTTTAAACCCATTATCATTATAGAGTTTACTAGAATTATACATTTTAGATTTTTCAGTTACCTTCCACTCAGCCTTTATAGAAGATTTTTCATTACCAAACTCGCCTGCAACTTTGTAATATGTAGTTTTTACAAAATTTCTTATTTCCCTTTCTCTTGAAACAATCATTCCAAGAACACAAGTCATAACTCGTCCTACAGAAATTGAGATTCTATCCTCGTTCAATTTAGTTGCAGCTCTTCTTCCAAAGATAATGGTTAATAGTCTAGAAAAATTTATACCAATTAAATAATCCTCTTTAGCTCTTAAATATGCTGAATCCGACAAACTATCATATTCGTCTAGATTTTTAGCTTCAGCTATTCCTCTCTTTATTTCTTCTTCAGTTTGCGAATCAATCCAAACTCTTTTTCTTTCCTTTCCCTTTATGCCTGCCATTTGTTCAACTAGCCTATATATATATTCTCCTTCACGTCCTGAGTCAGTAGCAACATAGATTGTTTGAACATCGTCTCTAACTAGCAAAGATTTTACTATATTAAACTGTTTCTCAACTGCTGGAATAACTTCATATTTATATTCTTTTGGCATAAAAGGCAAAGTATCTAAACGCCAAGATTTTAGTTTCTCATCATATACTTCTGGATACGACATAGTTATTAGATGTCCTACACACCATGTAACAATCCATTTATCAGACTCTAAATACCCATTTTGGTTTGTACCATTTATTCCTAATACCTTAGCAAACTCTCTAGCAACTGAAGGTTTTTCTGTAATCAAAATATTTTTTGCCATACTTCATTCCCTGTATAATTTATTTAGGTTTTTTTAACGGTTTTACCTATAAACCGATAAATATAATTTTTTTGGTAACTATTATAATTAATTAACTTCAATAGTATTTTTTCATACAATTTATTCAATCATTCATTATAATCGTTCATCTATATACCTATTAGCTATGCTAACAATTTCATTCATTTTTTTTATAGTATCTTCATTTTTATATTTTGCCTTTTCTACAAGCCTTTCAATATATCTCTCTTCTCTAATTTTCTTTAGACAATAATCATAATTAAAATCAAAAATATAAGCAATATGAGATACCATTACATCCGCTGGAGATTTTCTTTTTTTATAATCTATAATTTTGTCTTCTTTAAATTCTCTATATATTTCATCACCTATTACTTCTTCTGAAATATCCTCTTTTTCGTAAGCATCCTCTATTTTTTCTGTATTTAGTACGTAATAAATATCTAATTTATCAGCATCTCTAATAATTTTGCAAAAATCTAATGTTCTTCCGGTTATATTAGAATCTATTCTATACTTATTATGATTAGTAATTGCTGTTTTTATAATATCGTCATAATCACTCTTTTCTATAAATTCTCTAATAAGCCCTTCCTCAAATAAAATTCTAACACCCATTTCTCCGTGGTTAACACTTTTTTTATCATTAAACGTATTATATATTCGTATCTGCTCAAATCTACCAATATCATGTAATAAACCTATTAATTCCGCCAGGTTCTGTTCTTTGTCACTATATCCATTTTTCACAGCAATTTTCCTACTAATTTCAGCTACTCTGTATATATGCCTTATTTTTAATGCAATTTTACCATCTTCTGGATTATATCTACTGACATAGTTTGCAAATGCAATTTTAGCTCTGTTTAAATCTATCATGTCTCTGTTTCCTTTCTTTTTAGTTGCTGGTCAGCCTTGAAACAAATCAAGACCGTCCCCAAATGTTTCAAGACTGACCAGTAATACTTTACCAATTATAGCACATACTTCTTCTCATCACAACTATTGTTTTTTAAAAAAAAATGTGCTATAATACATACATATTTGCTGGCAAAAGGTCAGTTGCTTAGTAAATAATACATTCGTACGTTGAAATATTAATAAGGACTATGGAGGTTATAAATGATTAATCTTTACAAACTTTTCCCTTCGAAGAACTTCAAGCCTGTAGAACGTATTGTACGCCTTGCTTTTGAGCTTTCGTGTACACATAAAAATAAATCCTTTTTAATTGACCATATTATATATGGTTATATGAGATTTATAGAACTTGATGTTTCCTCAGAGCATGAAAAATACATCCAATTTCCCTGGTATACAGACAGTAGTGTATATCTCTCCGCAATCAATTTTGAAAAATTTGAAAAAAGAGGTTCAAGAGAAAAATACCCTACTATATCGGAAGAAATTCTTTATCTTTCGAAACAATACAACAAGTACCTTTCGGAAATGAATATGGAGACCTTCTATTATTTGCTTTTTTCGTTAAACGTCCATGATTGGAATACAAATTATATTATTCCGATTGGCAACTGTGAATCTATGAATATTCTGTTGAGCTCTGAATTCTCACAGTTTATACGTACAAATCATTCTCACATGTATTTAAAAAATAGCAAAGAAGGAAAAAACGTTTCTAAACCACTTGCTCAGCCGTTTTGTGTCGAGGCTTTTTATGCTGATCCAATGTTGAAAGAAAAACCTGCTAGTGAATCACCCTATAAAGTTTCATTGAATTTCGAAAAGACTATTGACATTACTAACAACGCTTACAGGAAGAAATATCCCAAAATCATAGGTAGAGAATTTGAATTAAATAGATTAATAGATATACTCTCAAAGATGAACAGAAATAACGCTATACTTATAGGGGAATCTGGAGTGGGTAAAACTGCAATCGTACATGAACTTGCAAATCTGATTGTGAATAATCATGTACCTAACACATTAAAAAATTGTCACATTTTAGAACTTGACATTACTTCAATAATAGCTGGTTCTAAATATAGGGGAGATTTCGAAAAAAGGGTTCGAGATTTGATACACAATATAGAAACATCAGTTGAGAATATTATTCTGTATATAGATAATATTCACTTAGCTGTCGGCTTAGGAAGCTGTGAAGAAAGTAGTTTTTCATTTACAGATATGTTAAAACCTTTACTGCAAGGGAATTCTAAAGTTAAGATTATTGGAACATCTACCTTCAAAGACTACAAAAAGGTAGAATTCGATAAAACTTTTGAAAGACTCTTTGATACAATCACAGTAAGTCAACCCACATTTGAGCAAACCTTAAAGATACTGAAAAGTATAAAGTATCGTTTTGAAGATTACTATAGTGTGACAATTCATGATGACACATTAGAAAACATAATATCTCTTTCAGAGAGGTATATCCCAGAACGGTTCTTACCTGACAAGGCTATTGATGTTCTTGACGAAACATGTGCAATTAAAAATAATTCTGATAATTCAGAAAAGGTTGTACTGCCCTCAGATGTATTAGTATGTATTTCTCGCAAGAAAAATATACCAATTAGCAAAATAAAAAAGGCTCACTCTTTGAAGGATTTATCAGATTACTTAAGTTCTAGAGTGGTTGGGCAAAAACATGTTATAGATATCATTGTACATTCTATCTTTCGTGCTCAAGCAAATTTGAATGATGAGAACAAACCAATCGCTTCATTTATGTTTATTGGTCCTACTGGAGTAGGCAAAACAGAAATAGCAAAAGTTCTCTCCGATGTCATGTTTGACAATTCAGAAAGCTTCATACGGTTCGATATGTCCGAATACATGGAATCACACTCAATTTCAAAATTGATTGGATCCCCCCCTGGATATGTTGGATATGAAGAGGCTGGCTTGCTTACAGAAAAAGTGCGTAGACACCCCTATTCGCTGGTTCTCTTTGATGAATTTGAAAAGGCTCATCCTAAAATTTGTAATTTATTATTACAGATTCTTGATGAAGGCTACTTAACAGATTCACATGGTGATCGTATAAACTTCAAGAATACAATTATTATTCTTACATCTAACATTGGTATCAAACAGCTATCACATAAATCTGTAGGATTTATAGAAGATGTTACATCAAAATCTAAAGATGTTTATTCTGAAGTAAAAAAGAAGCTTCCTCCCGAATTTTTAAACAGATTGGACGAAATCGTTCAATTTAATGAACTTTCCTTGGAAGATATCTATGCTATTACTAAAATTTGCATTTCTAATGATATTGCACCAAAACTAAAACAAAAAAACATCAGTATAACTATATCCGACAGTGTAATAGAAAAAATTGCAAGACTCGGTTATAGCAGAGAGTATGGAGCACGTGAGCTTAAGCGAACTATCATGCATGAATTAAAAAACCCTTTAGCTGACTGCTTACTTCAAAACAATGATGTATGCAATATTTCGATACAGTTAATTGAGGGTGATATTAGCATTCTTCCAAAATAAAATTGTTCTTATTGATTTATTTGTTTGTATTATTTGGCTGTAAGTGGATTATTTTCGCTTACAGTTTTTTTATTTTTTTTCCGTTCGTGTTACGGGTCGGTCTTAGGATTTTGCAATAAGCCGTCCAATATAAGAATTATGTAATCGCAAAAAATATATTAACATTCCGCAAACTTGCTGGCTCGGCTTTGTCAAAAGGCAAAAGGAATCGAAGAAACAGCGCAAAGTTTTAATACTGCCAATTCCTTTTGCACCTTTTGACAAACCTTGCCAAACTGCGCGTTTAGGGCTCCATGGTTAATATATTTTTCTGCTCTTACATAATTCTTATATTGGACTACTCAGAAATAATGGCTGACCTGTAACAACCCAATACTGCCTCCCAAACAACGATTAACCATTCTTCTTGACTAAAAGCAAAATATGTTGTATATTATTTACTATATAAATATAAGAAAGAATAGGTGATTTTTAATAGATGTTATGTTCAAGATGTAAAGAAAACGTAGCTGTCGTTTTTGTAAATAAATTAGATGAAAACAAACAATCAAAAATGGAAGGACTTTGTTATAATTGTGCTAAAGAACTTGGAATAAACCCATTGGAAGCCTTAGCAAAACAGGCGAATTTATCACAAACAGATTTAGAAGATATGACTAGCCAGTTTGAAACAATGTTTAAGGATATTTCTGACACAATGTCTGAAGAAGATTTAAACACTTTAATGGGAGAGAGCGACGATGCTTTAGAAGATATGAACTCCGATTCTTTAGGTTCTATCTTCTCTGGATTATTTGGTTTTAAGAACAATTCAAATTCTGATGATACAGAATCTCAACCAAAACAAAATTCAGAAAAAACGCAAAAAGTTAAAGAAAACAAAAAACAAAATAATAAAAAGAAAAAGGCACTAGATACTTTTGGAACAAACCTAACTGTCAAAGCCAAAAACAATCAATTAGATATGGTAATTGGTCGTGATAAAGAAATACAAAGAATAGTCCAAATTTTAAATAGGCGTTCCAAAAATAATCCTTGCCTAATAGGTGAACCTGGTGTAGGTAAAACCGCAATTGCTCAAGGGCTTGCAATAAAAATTGCAAATGGAAATGTACCTGCTAAACTTTTAAATAAAGAGGTGTACCTTTTAGATATGACAGCTGTAATAGCCGGAACACAATTCAGAGGGCAATTTGAAGCAAGAATGAAGTCTATAATAGATGAATGTAAAAACCTAGGCAATATAATCTTAGTTATAGATGAAATTCATAATATAATAGGCGCAGGAGATGCAGAACATTCAATGAATGCAGCCAACATTTTAAAACCTTCATTGTCTAATGGCGAAATCCAATTAATTGGTACAACAACCTTAAAGGAATATAGAAAATATATAGAAAAAGATTCTGCATTAGAAAGAAGATTTCAACCTGTAAAAATAGAAGAACCTTCAATAGATGATGCCATTGAAATATTAAATGGTATTAAAAAATACTATGAAGAATATCATAAAGTAAAAATATCAAAGGATGTAATAAAGCAAACTGTTATAATGTCTGAAAAATATATACATGATAGATTTTTACCAGACAAGGCAATCGATATACTAGATGAAGCATGTTCAAGAATTAACCTTAACAATAAGCAATTATATAAATTAGAAGTATTAAAAAATGAACTAAAACAAGTTCAAGAGGAAAAGCAAGAGGCTGCTTCAGCAGATTCTACTGAAGACTACCAAAAAGCTGCTGAATTAAAAACAAAAGAATGTCAATTAAATGAGCAAATTAGTGCTTTAAATAAAACAATGAAAACTGTAAGTCTGACAGTTCAAGATATAGCAAATGTAATTGAACATTGGACTAAAATTCCAGTTAAGAAAATTACCGAGGAAGAAACTCAAAAATTACTAAATCTAGAAAGCAACTTACACAACAGAGTAATTGGTCAAGACGAAGCTGTTGAAGCCGTTTCTAGAGCTATTCGTAGAAATCGTGCTGGATTAAAAACTACGAAACGTCCACCATCATTCATCTTTGTTGGGCCTACTGGTGTTGGTAAGACGGAACTTGCAAAATCACTAGCATACGAAATGTTCGGAAATGAAGATTCTATAATCAGAATAGATATGTCCGAATATATGGAGGGACATTCAACTTCAAAATTAATTGGTTCTCCTCCAGGATATGTGGGTTATGATGATGCAGGACAGCTTACAGAAAAAGTAAAACGTAATCCGTATTCAATAGTTTTACTAGATGAAATTGAAAAAGCTCATCCAGATGTATTTAATATTTTGTTACAAGTTTTAGACGAAGGTAGATTAACTGATTCTCAAGGAAATACTGTTAATTTTGAAAATACAATCATTATAATGACCTCTAACGCTGGCTCAACTTTAAATACGAACTCTATTGGTTTTGGTTCTGCAGCAGAAGCAAAAAAATCTAAGATTTTAGATAGTCTGAAGGATGTATTTAGACCAGAATTCTTAAACAGAATTGATGAAATAGTTGTCTTTGACCAATTATCACAAGAACAACTAATTCAAATAGTAGATTTGATGCTTGCAGAAACCCAAAAAGTTTTACAAGATAAAGATATAACAATGGAAGTAACAAATGAAGCAAAAAACTATATATTAAAACAAGGAACCGATTTTAAATACGGAGCTAGACCATTAAGAAGAGCTATTCAAAGATACATTGAAGATGAAATATCAGATTTAATATTAAAGTCTGAATTGAAGAATGGACAAAAAATTGTAATAACATTTGACACGCAACTACATTTTAATGTACAATAATTGTATAAAATATCGGATGTATAAACATAAAAATATTGTCACAAAGCAGAGACAATATTTTTATGCTGTTATACCATAATAAAAATTGGAGGAATTTATATGCTTAAACAAGTACCAAATGCATTAACTATAGCACGCTTTTTTTTAATTCCATTTGTAGTATTTTTCTTAGTTAAGGATAATTACCTTTTAACTTTTGTTTTTCTAACCATTTCTGGACTAACTGACGTACTAGATGGATTTATTGCTCGTAAATTTGATTTAATAACAAACTTTGGAAAGCTAGTAGATCCACTGGCAGATAAAGCAACTCAAATAGCTATATTAACAACTTTAGCGTTAAAAGATATTATTCCGATTTGGATAATCATAATAATATTTATTAAGGAATTTGCAATGATTGCAGGTGCTTCATTTTTGTACGGAAAAGATTTAGTGGTTTCAAGCAGATGGTACGGCAAACTTGCCACAGTTCTATTTTATATATCAATTGTATCATCTTTGATTGTACGAGAATTTAATTTGTACTCTTTTGATATATATATATATTACCTAGCATTATTTTTCACTATATTCTCTTTAATAATGTATTTCCGTGCATTCTACGCGCAAGGATATTTAAAAAAAGAGAATTTACAAATACAGAAACATTAATTTTAAAACTATGTTTTTATGAATCCAAAATCTTTCACAAAAACATAGTTTTTATTTATTCATAATTCTCTAAAAATTTATTTAAAGAATCTCTTCCTACTAACTCTATCCCCTCTTCTAATTCTTTAATATCTTCTTCTGGAAGATACATAACTGGAATATCTGTTAACCCCTTAAAAATGTATTCTCCTATATCATTTTTAGTGCTAATGCTAATATATCCATCTGATTCTCTTAAAATATAGTGTTCCTCACATATTCCTTTATTTTCTCTAATTAATTTTATTTCATTAGGAGTAAAACTATCTATTGTCCAATCTTTATAGTATTCTTGTACCTTCTCCTCACTTAGATTCACAATTTCACGAGGCACTATCTCTTTAACAGTTCTGCTATGTCCACATCTTTTATAATATTGTGTCTTTATAACATTAGCATTAGGAGATACAGTTATTATTTCAACAGAATTTGTATTAATACTCTCATCACTTTCTTGCTCAGCTAAAACTTTTTCCTCTGCTGAGTTTTCTTCTTTTGAAAAATTAATAAATGATCTAACCAAAAACCCTGATATCACAGAAATTAAAAACAGTATAATAACTAATACTATTATTCCCATTTTTTTCATATATAATCTCATTCCTTCCCTACCTTTGCTTTGCTCAGTCTGCATAAAGCCCTAATCTTTTTTATGAGTAGTATTGACATATTTGGCGAATTTATACATTTATTGAAAGCAATAAATAATTATTAAGTAATAATATATTCATTTTTAACTAAGGTACTTTTTAGAATTTATTGTGTATCTATTAAAAACATATAGCTATTGATCTTAACTAATCTTCAACACCAATTTTAATAAACATAACTATAATTGCTTACTAATCTTAAGTTCTCCATCTCTGCTAACTTCAATAACAATCTCTCCATCTTTATCAGTTCTATAAATCAGTACACCGAAGGTTTTCTAATTTTTCAATAACAGAATTACTTGGATGTCCAAAATTGTTATTTGTTCCTACCCCTACTAGTGCTATCTTTGGCTTTACTAATTCTAAGAACTCTTGAGTCGAAGATGTTTTTGAACCATGATGTGCAACTTTTAGAATAGATGAATTTAATACATTACACTTCCTATATTCAGTAATTATTCTTTTTTCAGCAATTTCTTCTATATCACCTGTAAATAAAACTGATATGTTTTTATAATTAAACTTACACACAATGGAATTATTATTTAAAATATTTTCGCGTACCAATTCTTCCTTTGGCCAAAAAAAATCTATATATGTGGTATTATCAATTTGTATTCTATCACCATCCCTTATGTAAATAATGTTTACATTCCTAGCACTTGCCAAACCTAAAAAATATTCATAATTTTTTGAAAACTCACCTTGCTTTGATATCACCACATTCTTCACATTCAATTTTTCAATTACGGTAAATAATCCTTTACAGTGGTCTGAGTCAAAATGAGATATTACCACATAATCTATTTTATATATTCCTCTATCCAATAAATATGGTACCAAAACTCTTTCACCTACATCATAGTCGCTACCTTCGCTCCCACCACCATCTAATAGTATTCGTGTATTGTTGTTGGTAACTATTAATGAACTATCACCCTGTCCCACATCCACAAAAAATAATCTAAAGCCAATATTATACAGTTGAAAAAAATGCACAAAAATTAATATTATACTTGTGAATATAACAGTAATAATTATTCTTTTCTTATGGCTATTCTTAAAGAAAAACAATAAATAAATAATAACAATATAATAAAATATCACAAATATCAGTTTCGGTGTGGTAATTATGTGTCTAAGAAAAACAATATTTGAGGAAAATCTAGATATTAAGCATAGCATGCTTATACATAGCTTAAATGGGAACAATATAAACTTAGCCCATTTTAACGATATTAAAGAAATCAATAAAGTAATATATCCTGAACCAAACATAAAGCCCAAGATAGGAGTTACCATTAAATTTGATATAATAAATGCACATGAAATAGTATTCAATCTATATACAATAATTGGAATTATACATATATTAACTGAAATGCTTAATATAATTATAGAAAATATTTTATGCATCAGTGTATCAATAACTTTAAAACGAATAGAAAGATTCACTCTACTAGTAAAAACACTTGATAATTTTGGGTTCACTAACACTATACCTAAGGTACCCACAAATGAAAGTTGAAAATCTAAATTCAGAATTATATATGGATTATATATTAATAATATTAAGCAGGCGACACTAATATTATTTATGGTATCAGACTTTCTATGTAGGAGCTTAGCAATAAGGTTCATACTACACATTATTACCGCTCTAAGTAATGATGTATTGCCTCCGGTTAGAAAGGAAAAGAAAACCAAAATAAATATAGTAAGGTATTTGCTTTTTCTATTTCCAAATTTTTTTAGTATTAAAGCACATCCCATAACCACATACGCAATATGCATACCAGAGATTGCAAGAACATGAGATAAACCAGCATTACTAAATATTGTAGATTGCTCTGAATTTAGCACACTAGTGTCACCTAATAAAAATGACATTGCGACACTAGCATATTCGCTGGGTAATAACCTGCACAAATTGGCTTTAAGCTTAGTATTTAACATACTTATCCACATATTAATAACATATTGTGGATTTTTCTTGAGTATTCTGATATTATTATATTCGCTTTTACAAATCATATATATTTTTTTGCTTTTCAAATATTGAGAATAATCATACCCGCCATAATTTCGTTTGCCCATAGGCTTTTCAAAATTTCCAATACCTGATATCATATCCCCATATTTTAACCATCCCATATTGTTTTCTTTATTTTTCTTTACCTGCAGTAAAACTTTTGTCCCACTACATTTCGAATTATCTTTAATATGGTTAATCATAACTACGTAATTATAATAATACTTTGACTCTTCTTTCACAGCTACAACTGTTCCAACATACCTAATATCTTCTCCAACGCCATTATACAAGGTTTTATATTTATACTCTTTTACTGAAATAGCAGAAAATGAAAGTAAAAATGTTATAATAGCTATATATATTATTTTTTTTCTATATATGCTTTTATTAGTAATTTTGTGCAGATGGCAAAAAAACAAACCTAGTATACCACCTATGAAATACAAAAATGGAGCTATACTTATCTTCAAATATAGCCCCATTAATATTCCTAATATATAACTTATGGTAATAATTACAATTGGTCGATTAAACACAATAATCCCTCCTAATAATTACTACCCCAATTATTTTAGTTTTGTTCTGAAAAATTCGTATTTATATTACAAAATTCTTCTTGCCCCCCAATATTTTGAAATATTCCAACTATCATGTAAATTTGAAATAATAACTCCAGTTGTACTTGTTGATGCATGAATAAATTGGTCATTTCCTAAGTATAATCCAACGTGGCCAACTGACACTCCATCATTTGAGAATACCAATATATCTCCTGGTTGTAATTCACCAGAAACAGGCACACCTTGTGTAGCTTGAACCCTTGATGCATGGCTTAATGAATACCCAAAATGTTGATATACATACATAGTAAATCCTGAACAGTCAAAAGCATATGGTCCAGCGGCAGCATACACATATGGATAACCCAAAAATTGCTTAGCATATTCTGCTACATCATATCCCGAAACACCTGATGATGAAACTGGAACAGAAGACTCTTCTTGTTCAACTGGTTCAACATATGTATTTGTTTCGTATGTGTTTTCACCATCTGAAACGCTTACTTCAACTACAGTATTTTGTACTGCAGTACTCCTGTCTACACCATTACTTCTTGATGTAATTTCTGTTTTTTGAGCTGAAAGCAAATCGTTTCTAATATATCCTGTATTGCCATTAATTTCAACTTTTGACCAACCATTTTCTTCTCCAATAACTGTTAACTGAGTATTTATACCTAATGAAGTTACTATATCTGAAGATGTATTTGATTGTTGTCTTACATTAACAGCTGATGTAGAAGTATACATTGTTTTTGGTGTATAATTTTGTGCTACTGGTGTATTATTTGTCTCTTCAGTATTGCTATTTTCTGTATTATCCTCAGTCTTTTCCTTTACATCATTGTTACTATCATCATCACCACTATCAGCATTACTGTCTCCCGTAGCAATTTTATCAGTTCTAATCCAACCATTAACACCATTAGCTTTTACGTAAGCCCACATACCAGCTTTACTTATTACAGATACTTCCTCATCGGCTTTTATCTCACCAATATATTCTGAAGTAATGGTTGGTAATATATTTACCTGTACTTTATCTGTAACTTTATATACATTACCTGTTTCAACCGTAACGCTTGCATTTTCCTTAGAGCCCTCTACAGCTTGATTATTGGCTTGACTATCTGTACTTGGTGTGGTAGCAGGTGCAGTTGTAGTTGTTGTATTAGCGGTTTCTTGTGTGTTTGCGTTAGTAGTATTATTCTGATTAACTACACTACCATTTACAGAAATATATGCTTGACTTACATATCCTGTTTTTCCATTATAAGAAACTTTATACCAGTCTCCTTCTCTACCCAATATTTCAACAACATCATTTACTGCTAATAATTCTATTATGTCTGAGTTTGTTGATGGAGACTTTCTTACTCTTACATCTGACGCCGTTGCCTTACCTGTTTCAGCAAATGATGTTGATATTTGCAAAACAAACATTAAGACAACTGCCACTATAAATAATCTAATTGAAATTTTTTTGTTTTTCATATTTAATAAACTCCTCCAATTGCTTATTTCCGTAGTATATTATATACTTTTTTTTCCAATATGTCAATATCAAAAATTGCAACGTTGTGTTACTGACTTTTTATAAAATAATCCGCCCAAACCATAGAATTAAGTAGCGTGCTGAAATAT
>CAMPBM010000037.1 GCA_946637865.1 uncultured Lachnospiraceae bacterium
TTACATAATTCTTATATTGGACGGCTTATTGCAAAAGCCCAGGCTGACCTGTAACGAATTTGGTTGCAGGTCAGCCATTATTGTTGAGTAGTCCAATATAAGAATTATGTAAGAGCAAAAAAACATATTAACAATGGAGCCCTAAACGCGCAGTTTGGCAAGGTTTGTCAAAAAGTGCAAAAGGAATAAACTGTATTGAAACCTTACACGACTTCATATATTCCTTTTGCATTTTGATAAAGCCGAGCCAGCAAGTATGTAGAATTAAGTTAGTTATGCGAAGCAAAGTAAACCACAAATAACTTAAGTGTTAGCTGTTAATATATTTTTGATGGACTACGTAATTCTTATATTGGACGGCTTATTGCAAAAGCAATAAAGCTAATTAGCAACGAATTTTATTTTAAATTTTTTGTGGTATCTGTATAATGCCGATAAAATGTTTATATATGCGTTTTTGTACACTTTTCCTATATTTCAACTAATATAATATCATCACCTATACACTTTATCTTATCCCATGTTATGACTATATCATTCTCGCTGGTGAACATATTTAACAATTTGTTTCCACCAGGAACGATTATCGAGATTATTTTTCCTGTTTCTAAATCCGCACAAACATCCTGTACAAATCCTAACCTTCTCCCATCAGATATATTAATTACTTCCTTGCTTTTAAAATCCATACCCTTTTTCCCCATATAAGCCTCCTTATTTAACTCTAAGTATAAATTTAATTATTATGTGTTTATATATTATATTACTGATATTTTTTAAATATCCTCGAAATATTGTTTTATTTTTAATAGTGACATTTTTTATCACAAAATCTATTTAGCTAAGAGGATTATTTCTAAAAACCCCTTAGCTAAATAAATCTTAAAATTTCATAATAATATCAGTCAAAACACCCTCAATAAACCCTCTTAAAAAGAATATGCAAAAATTCTTATCCATAATTTCCTAGAATAAATCAAAAAAGCATTTATATGTTTAATGGTTTACCTATTTTATTCTGTGCAAATTTACAAGATAACACTTATTTAAAATCATTTATACATCCTTTTAATATGATTGATTGCACTTTTTTCGAGCCTTGATACCTGTGCTTGCGAAATTCCAATTTCGTTAGCCACTTCCATTTGAGTTCTACCTTCAAAGAATCTTTTTCCTATTATCATTTTTTCTTTATCATTTAATTTCTTCATTGCTTCTGAAATAGTGATATTTTCTGCCCACAATTCATCAGTATTTTTTTTGTCGCTCACTTGATCCAATACATACAAATTTTCATTTCCATCATTGTATACTGGTTCTTGGAGGGATATTGGTTGTTGAATAGCATCTAAACACAATGTAATTTCTTCCTTCTCCACAGCTAATTCCTTTGCAATTTCTTCTATACTAATTTCTCTTTGGTGTTGTTTCATCTCCCTATCCTTTATTGCTAAAACTTTATATGCCAAATCTCTTAAAGATCTACTTACTCTAATTGAATTATTATCTCTTAAATACCTTCTAATTTCACCAATTATCATTGGAACCCCATAAGTTGAAAATTGTACTTCTTGATTTACATCAAAGTTGTCAATTGCTTTTATTAATCCTACGCAACCAATTTGAAATAAATCATCTGCATTTTCTCCTCTTCCATTAAATCGTTGAACCACCGATAATACTAATCTTAGATTTCCATTTATAAACATTTCCCTTGCTTCATTATCTCCATTTTTTATTTTAATTAAGAGCTCCTTTTTTTCTTCATTTGATAGCACAGGTAATTTAGCTGTATTCACACCAGCTATTTCAACCTTGTTTATCAAAGTGAACCCCCCTTATCTGGAATTTACATATTTACTACATTATTTCCTAAAAAAAACTTTTTATGCAGATTTCCCATAAGAATTAATGGTGCTAAAGCATCGTACCTTTACTACAACATTTTAGTTACTACTATGAAAGCTAAAACAACTTGTTCCCAAAACTGGTTACAGTTTTGGTGGCTATTAAAGGTACAGTAGTCAAATCTTTAAATTGATTTGACTTTACAAATCAATTTTGTTATAATAACGACTAATATCTTATATAGGAGGTTGTATTATGAAGCAAATTTCATTACAACATTTTACTAAAATAGTAGAAGAAAAAGTTGCCAATGACAACTTTGAAAGTATTAATGTACACGAATCTCCAAACTCAGAGATAATTGTGTCATTCGTTTCTAGATTTTTTCGGAGGGATGTAATCATTTATGGTGCAGATTATGATTCAATTTTTCATTCTTTTGACAGCTTTGAATATAAGGCAATTTATACTCGTGACATAAATGAGATGTATTACATCAACCTCGTCTTAGACAACAATACCTTTATCGAAATAAAATATTACTCTGATTCTGGTCAGAAGTGGATTCACGGTAAGTGTATTGAGGCGTATAACAAATCCTAACATACAATAAGTTAGGATTTGCCACCTAATGAAGAACTGTTGTCAAAAAAAGAATATATGAAACTTTACACAATTTCATATATTCTTTTTTGCTTTTTGACAAATCCGATCCAGCAAGTACAAAATAAAATTAGTTGTGTGAAGCGAACTATAAATAACATATGCGTTAGCTGATAATATTTTTTATTTTATTAACCAGTTTTACTCAAAATATCCCTTTTCATTTTATTGATGATTTTCTTTTCTAATCTAGAAATATAGCTTTGAGATATTCCCAACATATCAGCAACCTCTTTTTGCGTTTTTTCTTCACAATTAGATTTACCGAAATCCAAAGCGTAATTCCATTATATTCCTTTCTCTGTTATTTAGTTTCTCTATCGAAGCATGAAGTAGTTTTTTATCTACTTCGTCTTCTATCCTTCTAGATGTTATGTCTGCTTCAGTACCCAGTATATCCGAAAGTAGCAATTCATTACCATCGCCATCTTGATTTAAAGGTTCATCAATTGATACCTCAGTTTTTATTCTATTGCTTCTTCTTAAAAACATAAGTATTTCATTTTCGATACATCTTGATGCGTACGTAGCTAATTTTATTTTTTTATCTGTATTAAATGTATTAATTGACTTCATTAAACCTATAGTACCTATTGAAATTAAATCCTCTATTCCTATGCCAGTATTTTCAAATTTCTTTGCAATATAAACAACAAGTCTTAGATTTCTTTCTACCAGTGTTTGCTTAATAGTCAAATCACCTTTACTCAGTCTATTTAATGCTTCTTCTTCCTCTTCTGGTTCCAACGGTGGTGGAAGAGTTTGACTCCCTGCAACATAGAAAATAGAAAAATCTTCTATCTCCATAGAGCTATCTATGTATTTTGCATAAATATTATTTATACTAGACTTTAGCACTTGCAATACTTTCATTAAAATTGCCTCCTTCTAATATATCCATGCCGAAAATGGCTGAATATAAACCATTTTTTGTAAAAGACTTATCATAAATTCCTACTATTACATTACTAATACTTTTTAATTTTTCATCTAATATAATATTTACGCTATCAGCTTTTATTCCTAATAATAGTCCGTTTTGTTGTCCTAATGAAGAAAATGGAATAATTCTAAATCTTGAAACTATCGTTTTTAATTCAATCTTATTTGTTATCTCATCTATATCACCTCCTAATATTTTTTCTAAATTATCCAATATTTCTTCAGGCAGAACTGTATACAAACTTTTGTGTTCAACTACAATTACAGGAAACCCCGTTATTGGATCTTTTAATAAGTTTCCCGTATCTAATAGACCTTTTATTTTTGTTATATTGTTATTTATGATTATTTCTATATCGTATAAAATGTCTCTTTTGCTTAGTCGTGTTTTTATGATTTTAAAACTAATCTGTATAACTATGAAAGCACATACCCCCCCTATTACTGCAATTTTAATTGGATATATTCCGACAAATACACCATTTTGTATCTGTGCTAACTGTGGTTGAAAAAAATACATTAGAGCAAATACACATCCTCCAAAAACAAAAGAAACTAAATAAAAAATAACTAACTCTTTCATAATTCTAATTATTGACTTTTGTCTAAACGCTATATACACCATTCCTATAGACAACAAAATTTTCATAAAAAAGTTTGAAACTGCCGGAATAATTCCCAAATACATTACTATTGTATACACTGCACCTAAACAGCTAGCTTCTAGCATTCGAATTTTTTTTAAATTTGCCTTAAGTACTGTCGCTGTTGCAAATATTATAATATAGTTCATCAAAATATTTTCTAAGAAAACAATATCTAAATAAACTGTCATCTTTTTATATCCTTCCTTGTTTTGTTTATTGTATCATTTGCAAATAAAAAACCCTGTCATTTCTTGAAGTCAAAAAAAAGAAATAATCTACAAAATTAGATTATTTCTCTATGTTTTTCATAATATATATTCACATTAGACTAAATTTATTTGTTTCCTGTCTTATTTTTTCTTAAGAAAGAAGGAATGTCTAAATCACTTTGAGGTGATACAGTATTTTCAATTGGTATTTGACTTGCCTTTATTGTTTGCTCCCATGGCTTGTCTGCTATTTTATTTACAGGAATTGAATTCATTTTATTTTTTTCTTCGTCCTCGAATCCTGTAGCTATAACGGTTATAACAATATCCTCCTCTAATGTTTCATCTATTACCGCACCAAAGATAATGTTAGCTTCTGGATCAACACTTCTCTGAACTAATTCAGCAGCTGTGTTTACTTCATGTAAGCCAAGGTTGTTTCCACCAGTAATATTAATGATAACTCCTCTAGCTCCCTCTATTGATGTTTCAAGCATTGGACTTTGTACTGCTTGTTTAGCAGCTTCTTCTGCTCTCGATTCCCCTGATGCTCTTCCTATACCCATATGTGCCATACCAGTATTTAGCATTATCGTTTTTACATCAGCAAAGTCTAAATTTACAAGTCCAGGAACAGCAATCAAGTCTGAAATTCCTTGTACACCTTGTCTTAAAACATCATCTGCCATTTTGAAAGCTTCAACAATTGATGTTTTTCTATCAATTACTTGTAATAACTTATCGTTAGGAATTACAACCAATGTGTCAACTTTACTTTTCAAACTCTCAATTCCTCTGTCTGCCTGTGATAATCTTTTTTTACCTTCAAATGTAAATGGTTTTGTAACAACTCCTATAGTTAATATTCCCATTTCTTTTGCACATGCTGCAACTATTGGTGCTGCTCCTGTACCTGTTCCACCACCCATTCCGTGCTGTAACAAATACCATATCTGCACCTCTCAAAGCTTCGGCTATTTCTGCTTTACTTTCTTCAGCTGCTTGAGCTCCTATATCGGGATTTGCTCCTGCTCCTAAACCTCTTGTAATTTTTTCTCCGATTTGTATTTTTGATGACGCTTTAGATAATAAAAGAGCTTGTCTATCTGTATTTACTGCAACGAATTCCACTCCCTTAATCCCTGTATCAACCATTCTATTAACAGCATTCGTTCCACCGCCACCAACGCCTATAACTTTGATAGTTGCTGTTCCGTCAACCACTAGTCCACTTTCTTCCATGCTATCCATTATCATTTTGTTCTTCCTCCCTATTTTTATTTATATTTTAAAAATTAATAACATTCTATTCAGACCTTTTCGCTAACAGTCTGTCTTATTATTCTAAGAATAGAAAAAGTCCTTTACTCTTTCTAAGATATCTTTAAAAATAGTACTTTTTTCTGTTGTTGTATCTATATTACTAGAAACATTTTTTGCGAATTGCCTTGATGCTATATATCTAACTAAAGCATATACCGTTCTATAACCTGGCCTAACGGTACTTATACCTCTGCCTGTTGATATTTTTACTGGTATATTTAATACTACTTTCCCAGCGACATCGCTCTTACTTATATTAGTAATACCTTGTCCTGTTAATACTACGTTATTTATTCTTGATTTTATGCCCTGCATTGTTATATCTCTATTTATCAATGAAAACATTTCTTCGATTCTTGCCTCAATAATTTCTATTAATTCCGAACTTCTAATAGTTTTACTTGTTTGTTCCGATTTACAAGTTGTCAATAATATTTCATTATCATTATCTATAAAAGACCTCATTGCTAGCCCATATTGTTTTTTTAGCTTATCTGCTTCTTCGTGTGAAATATTGAGCACTAATGCAATATCATTGGTTATATTATCTCCACCTACAGGAATTGTATTGGTATATATAAATTCTGATCCTTCAAAAATACCTATATCAGTATTTCCTGCTCCTACATCTAATATCATAATATTGTCGTTCAACTCATGTGTATCTAAAACTAAGTTTCTTTCTGCTAAAGTTATTGGTACTAATCCGTCAATTTCCAAATCTACCTTTTTAAATATACCAACCAACTGTCTTATGTAGTCTTTATCTGCAAGAACAACCTGTGCTTTTAGTGTAAAATTCGCACTGAAATTTCCTATTGGATCGGATACCACTTTTCCATCGTCCATAATAAATTTTTCTGCCACTACATCAATTATACTCATTCCTTCTGGAACATCTATATCTTTGGCTTGCATTATTGCTGATGAAACATCTTTTACTGTTATTCCTGAATATCTGTCCTTTACTTCTTTTATAATACTGTTTTGCACAATTGTTACATATTTACCATGTATAGTTACATATGCAGAATTTATTTTTAGACTTGTATCTACTTCAGCATCTGCAATAACTCTTGATATTGCTTGCGCTACTTCTCCTTCATCTACTATTCTGCCCTTTTTTATTCCATTACATGTTTGATTAGTACTACATAGTATCTCTACTTGATTAAAATTATTAACTTCTCCAATAATTAGGCTTACTTTTGAAGTTCCAATATCTATTCCTACAATTACATCTCCGATAGCCAAAGTTAACTCCTCCATTTTTTATGCGATTTTATTCCTAGTTTATTTCTTAGTAAGGATATTATATTTCTAAAAAAAAGTCAATAGAATTTGTTATATTTTTGTAATATTTTCGTAATGGTTTTGTAATAATGTCTTATTTTGTATTATTTCTACTGACGCTATTTCTTTTCCTTCCTCTTTCTCTGAATTTTTCTAGGTAATATCTACGTATCATTCCCAAATTATTAAACATTCTTGTTACAAATACTAATATTGCAGCTAAATATATGTCTACATTTAATCTTTGTCCCAAATATGTCAATAAAATTGCCAGTATTGCATTCCCAAAAAAGCCTGAAAGAAACACTCCCATATCAAATTTTTTGTTTAGTGAGGAAGCAACTCCTCCAAATACCGAATCCAACGCTGCTACTATTGCAATAGCAAGGTATCCTGAATATGTATATGGAATTATTGGTGCAAAATTACCTACTACAATTCCTACTACACAACCTAAAATTATAGCTACGAGTATCATCTATTATTCCTCCTTTTTCTCTTTTAGATATTTTAAAGCTATTTGTTTATCGTATCCTTTTATATTTACATTTGATTGAAAATCTATTTCTATTTTATATCCTTTACTCTGATAATATGGCACAAATCCTTCATTTGGAAAGTTTAGTATCTTGTCCATTTCACTTTGATTTCCTATGGCTTTTATTTCGTACGGACTTACAATTCTTTCTCCATTAACTAAGATATATTGATTTCCATTTATTCCAACTATATCCGTACTATTTATTACTCTTTGATTATTAATCGAAATTGCCTCTGCTCCTGAATATTTTAACTCGTTTACTAAGTATACTAAATTACTAGCGCTGTACAATTGTTCATTAGAGTCATATAGTTTTAAGACAACTCCATCACCTGTTACGTCTGTTTTACCAACTAACATATTATATTCTTCTAATTCCTTATCTAGTAACTCTGATGATTGTTTATTATTTTGAATTGTATCTGAATACTCTTGTATTTTCTGGTTATTTATATTTATCTTTTCTTCAACTTCACTGTACTTATTCTTCCAATTTAGCACCTCTTGCCTTAATTCATCTTCTCTCATTTTTTCGATTCCAATCGAGTTTGTTTCTTCTACAGTTCTTACTTGAATGAACGTAAGTGATACTAGCACAATAGTTATAAAAAACACTATAATAGAAATTGTTACTTTACCTTTTTCCATTTTTTCACCCCTCTTATTCAGATTTCATATATTGGCTACTAATTATCCCATCATACTTATTAATTACTATATTTTCCACTTTTTTAACCTCTACCATAACGCCAGTTTCTGACATTAATTCCAAATATCCTCCTGGTATTGTTAAAGAACCATATAGTAATTCTGGAGAGCCTATAGCCTTTATTTCAACAGGGGAACTTATTTTTTCCCCATTTACGACAACTACATTACCAGCACAATATATGGCAGAGAAATTGGTTATTCTTTGTCCATTTATTGAAATTGCTTCTGCTCCTGCATTTCTTAATGCATTAACTACTTCTACCAAATCTCCTGCATGTACTAAATATAGTTCAATATTATCTGAAGGACTAATATTAGCTCTTTTCACTGTATTATTATCCTTCAAGGATATCACAATACCATTACCAATTACATCTGTCAATCCCAATAAAGTATTGTCCAACTTAATTTCTTCTTCTTTAGCTATCGCACTCTCATCATTCAGTGTTGACCTTAACCTAGTTTCTTCCAAATTTCGTTCCGTTTGTTCTAATGTAGTGGTAGAATTATCATATTTTTCTTTCCACTTTAAAATTTGATCTCTTAATTCATTTCCTGTTAAAGTCTGAGAAACGGTTGAGTTAGTATCATCTATTGTCTTCAATTGAATGCTAATTGCAATTGCTAATATAAGACATACTATTCCTAAAGTTAATGCTGCTTTCCACTTTTTCAATTTTACTATCCCCTTTCATTTTTATACTTTCTCTTTAAATACTGGATTTGAAGTATTTAAATCCATATCTAGATAAAATTCTCCTTCTTTCCCTTGTTCTCTTTTTAGCATTTCCTTTATGTATAACATCTGAGTCGATAAATCTGTACAACTTCCTAAATATACTGTCTTATCTTCAGTTTCCATAGTCACTATAAAATCTTTTTTATTCTTTATATTTATTTTAGTAATCAAATCTCCTAGTCCATTCGAATTTGCTGACTCTATTATTTTTAATACATTTTCTAGTCTACTTAAATCCTCTTTATTTAATCTATTACCAGGTCTTATTTCTTCTAACGGAGTTATATATCCATTAATAATTGGAGAATCTATCTTCTCCACGGAGTTTTCCAGAATATAGCCTTGATTATTTATATATACATAAGAATTACCATATTCTAACATTAATGTAGCTGTTCTTTCTTTTATTTCTATTTGAACTTTATTAGAAAATATGTCCCTTTTTATTTTCGCATCTTCTATGTATGGATTTGATAAAATATTATTTCTTACTTCCTTTTTAGAAAATTTCAACACATTTTCATTAGTTGACAAACCCGATAAATTAATTATTTGACCTGTAGATATACAGTTGTTATTTATTACTTCAATAGATTTTATATTAAATAGTGGCGATAGAAATATGTAAATTACCGCTCCAATTATCAGCAAAATTAATAATACAAAGGTACTAATTTTTTTTATAGCCATTTTCTTTTGCATTTGAATGATTTCTTTTTTAGACATTTTTTTCTTTGGAACTAGTTCAGTATTTTGTGTAATTAACTTCTTTTTTGTCTTTTTATTATTTTTATTTACATCATTTTTTTGACCCTCTGCTTCATCTTTTTTCTTCGTTTTTTTCTTTTTATTGTTATCTATAGGATTATTTACCCCTATAATTATTACATCTTCCCAGTTTAGTTCGTTATCATTTTGGGAGGCAGATTTTAAATCTGCCTTTTTACCTAAATTTGAATAAACTATTGTTCTTCTTCTTTCGCCTTTACTCACTTTTATCCACCTACTTCTTTAATATTTGCACCTATTAAATTCATTTTTTTATTTAAATTTTCATATCCTCTTAGAAGATAGTCGATGTTTTCTACTTTTGTTATCCCTTTTGCTACTAAACCTGCCACTACAAGACTAGCGCCTCCCCTTAAGTCACTAGCTTTAACTGTTGCGCCTATTAATTTTCTTTTTCCTTTTATTATAGCTGTTTTCCCTTCTAATGTGACATCTGCTCCTAATCGTTTAAGTTCACTAATATATTTGAATCTGTTTTCAAATATATTTTCAACAACTATTGAAGTTCCTTTTGCTACTGTCAACATTGCTCCAAAAATTTGTTGCATATCCGTTGGAAAACCTGGATATGGCATAGTTTTAATCTCTAGTGGTTTTAATCTTTTGGGTGCTATTATTTCAATATAATTTTTTTCAACATCCAGTTTACAACCTGCTTCTTGCAATTTATGTATTACTGGGATAATACATTGTGGCATTACATTATTTACTCTTACCCTACCACCTGTTATAGCAGTCGCACATAAAAAAGTTCCTGCTTCTATTCTATCAGGCATAACTTTGTATCCTATACCCTTTAGTTTTTTTACGCCTTCTATTTTTATTACATTAGTTCCTGCACCAGCTATTTTTGCACCCATTTGGTTGAGACAATTGGCTAAATCTATTATTTCTGGCTCCATAGCTGCATTATTTATTATCGTTGTCCCTTCTGCTAGTGTGGTTGCCAAAATAATATTTTCTGTTGCTCCTACACTGGGAAAGTCTAGGTTTATTTCCGACGCTACTATTTTATCACAACTACATTCAATAAATCCAGCATTTTCCTCAACTTGTATTCCTAATTTTCTAAAAGCTTGTAAATGCAAATCTATTGGTCTAGCACCAATTTCACATCCGCCTGGATACGAGAAGGTTACTTTTTTAAATCTTCCTAGAATAGCCCCTGCAAGTATTACAGTCGATCTCATTTGTGTCATCAAATTTTCTGGAATCTCTGTTTTAGTTATTCCTTTTGAATTAATCTCTATTTTACCACTATTCTTCCTAATCTTGCAACCCAAAATTTTCAAAATATCTAAAGTTATTTTTGTATCTTGAATTTGTGGAATATTATATAACCTAGTTATGTCACCATTTAATATTGTTGTCGCTATAATTGGTAGCGAGGCATTTTTAGAGCCAGAAATATTCACCTCTCCAATAAGCCTTCTTCCGCCTTCTATTATGTATGATTTCATCTTTTTCACCCTTTCTTATATTTATATGGTATATTTTATGTTGATTAGTGAAAATGGTGACGTGGAAAAGAGAGACAAGGGGACGGAGATTTTGAAATCTCCGTCCCCTTGTCTCTCTTTTCCACGTCATCATTTTCATCTAATTAGATAAAAAATCACAAATAATTCACACAATGGACAAATTTCATTGGTATATTATATACAAGTTAGTGACAGATTACTCCAGTTACTAACAATAATAAAACATCCCCTTTTATTTTCAGTAATAAGTGGCACAGCCACTTGTGGAGCACGTATGTTGCTCCATTATAATTATTGTATAGGAAAGCACAGAATATCACGCTTCCTTATAAACTAAAAGAGCAATCTTGAATAACCATATACCTAAGAGGTAGAAGACATTCGAGATTGCTATTTTAGTTTATTTTTTTATAGTAAAGTTTCTATTAAATGATAAATGTTGGAGCGAAGAAGGCACCAACATTTATCATTTAATTTTTATTTTCATATATTAATAATTTCTATATAGATACCTTTGTGGATTAACTGGTTGACCATTTATTCTTATCTCCAAATGCAAATGGCTTCCTGTTGAATTACCCGTTGAACCAACTAATGCGATTGTATCGCCAGACGAAACTTTTTGCCCTACACTTACTAGAAGCTTACTACAGTGCGCATAATATGTTTCAATTCCATTTCCATGTTCAACTATAACCAAATTACCATATGTTCCCATTGGTGCAGAATATTTTACCGTACCATCAGCAGTTACTTTTATAGGAGTACCTGTAGGCGCACCTATATCTAAACCTGTATGAGCCCCTGAACGTACATTTTCTATAGCTGCAAACCTTGATGTAACTACACCACTTATAGGTGTTGTAGCCAAATATATACCATTAACAGTTTTACTTTCTTTCTCTATATATTCATCTACCGAAGATTCTAGTAGTTGCTTTGCTAAGGTAATATCTGTACTTTCTTCTATTTTCTTTGCATCATCAATATTAACCGTATAATACTCGTTTATACCTATATTCAAATCTAAATTTCCTGAATGTTCTTCTTTAATTTCTGCAACTAATTGTTCTGCTTCTTCCATAGAGTTTAGATATCCTTTTACTTCGCTATTAAAGGTTACTGCATAATACTTATATGTTATTTCTGCATTTTGTTTTAATGAAGAAATTATTTCATCCTCATTTGTTTTTTCAGTTCTGTTCATAAGTTCTAAATTATAAGTAGGAAATTGATTAACTGTTACGAAAGCCACATTTCCGTTGTGAGCTAATATTTCATCTTTAATTCTTGTTTCAAGTTCTACTTTATCGCTAACATAACCTACAACTTCTCCTGAAATTGTAACTTCATAAACCGGTTTATATTTCCAAATTAAAATTACTAATATTGCAATTATTAACAAACATAATACACATATGCATCTAAATGATCTTTTTGTATGATATAATAATTTTTTCTTTAAAATAAGAGTCACCTTCCTTTATTCTTTAGCATATCTATGACATTATAACATATATTTTCTCCAAATGCAAATTTTTCATACCAGGCATATTTTTCCTCAAATACCAGTAACAAGTTGAAAAACAAGTTTTTGGTGTTATTTTTTAAAAAATTATTTTTCATAAAAATAATCCATTATTCCATTATAAATTCCCCACGCCAATTTATCTTGGTATTCATCAGTTAATAATTGCTGCTCCTCCTCTGGATTTGATAAAAAGCCACATTCTACAATCGTTGACGGAATTTCTATATGCTTCATTATATATATATTATCAATCTTCATTGCCACTCTTTTGTTTTCTTTTTGAATAGATTCATTTAAATTAGTTTGAATACTTTTAGCTAGATTAATACTATCTTCACTGCCTTCTTGAAAAAAAGTTTGCCATCCATAGTACTGTTGCTGTGGAATTTTATTTAAATGTATCGATACAAAAATATCAGCAGAACTTTCATTGCCAATTTTCACTCTATTGTGTATATCTGAAACCTTCTTTTGCTTTAGTGTCTTACTGTCTATGTCATATATAGCATTTTCATCTGATCTTGTCAAAATCACCGTTGCCCCGCTCTGTTCTAATAAATTCTGAACCTTTAACGCAATTTTCAAATTAGTTTCAGCTTCTGTTGTACCATTACTACTTTGTGCTCCGCTCATCAGGTACTCCGATGTCCTGCATCTAAGACTATCACCTTGTTGGAGACTGGAAGATTAACTGTTGCAACTACTTTAGGCTTTGTAAGTGCTGATTTAATTGAGATTGTGGTTAAAGATAAACATAGCAAACTTCCTAGTAAAATCAATCTTTTTTTATGTAATACTATCATATAAAAAACACCTCATACTGTAATTGTATGTGGTGTTTTTTATTTTATTCATTTTTCTCCTCATGATTACCCATAGTCATATTTTTCTAAAAAAAGTTTAGCCTACTTTTATCTACACAAACAAATGAAATACTCATTATTCTATAGCCCTACATTTCACAACCAATCTAGTCTTTCCTCCATTACTGCACGTAATCAATGTCATTTCCTTTTTTCCATTAGTCAACTGACTAGTACACGCAACATCTGTTGGATCTACTATAAATTTATTATATACTTTATATTGAAGTACTGTACCAGTATTGTCTTGAAGTTCTACAATATCCCCATTCTGTATTCTATATAGCTTCCCAAAGAAAATATCTTTTCCATCATAATTGTGCCCTACTATACAATAATTACCCACAGAATTAGGTTCTCCCCCCCAAAATTTATTAAGCGAAATCTTCAGTAACTCATCTGACGAATCAGATAAAACCGGGTAATTAATTTCAAGAGATGGAATATTCAAGATAGAATCCACCTTATATTCCTCGCCATTATTAGCTTTATGTACCACATTAAACTCTTCTAAAATCTGTGGTTCTCCCAATTCCTCTGGAACATCTTGTGCATAATCATTAAGTACTACAACTAAAGTATCATCCTCCAATTCCGTACCGTCATTTACCCTACTCTGAGCAAATGAAGATAGAAGTTCCTTTGATTTTGATTCACCATTTAATTGTTCCCACTGTGAATATATCCAAGAAATACCTAATGCTAATACTATAATTACAGATAATATAAATTGTATTTTATAAAATTTCTTTCTGCGTTTTAACTTTGGTGTTACATATATCTTTTCACTAACCAATATTTGATTCATAAAAAAATCCTTTCTTATTAATATTTTTTTCTTTATTATTATTATAACATTATTTATATATAAAATACAATATTTTTTATTCTTATAGTTACTATTTGTTACAGGTCAGCCGTTATTGTTGAGTAGACCAATATAAGAATTATGTAAGAGCTAGCAATATATTAACAACGTAGTACAAAGCG